>JAFAVL010000799.1 GCA_019242465.1 Chroococcidiopsidaceae cyanobacterium CP_BM_RX_35
TTCTTTTTTCTATTTTGCTAGTTCTTTGGTCTAAACTTGAACCTAACTAGTTTCTTAAGCTTCATGCCAGCTACGCTAATTGTCAAGATCTTGCCTAGCTAACCCTTCAATACTTTCAACAAGAACTATGGAAGGCACATTTGAGCAATCTAATATTGAAGACATTCAGCTTAACTCGATAGCTGATTTAGATGGCCTTATATCTGAACAATTTAATCTACCTCTACGCCCATACTCGACAGATCTTAGGGCTGCATTAGAGCTAGTTGCCTGGAATTTAGAGAACTCTGAATGGCCCCACTTTGAAATCTTCCGCTCCGAGGAGCATGCCCTTACAGGTATACCCTTTGTCGTCAGCTTTGAACCTGAACCTGAGGTATGGGGTTATGGCGAAACTGCTCCTTTGGCTATTTGCCAGGCAGCCTTGTATCGATTGAGAAGGATGAAAGTCACAATTTTGTTGTCTTGATGGAGGCGCTCACTCGTCAAACAAGAGGCAGTTCTTAGCAAGAGCTTTCTGGCAGGGGTGTTCTTCTTCCCTGCAGAAGACCCCTCCGCCCTCTTGTCTCTTTGGTGATCAACACGTACAGAACCCTGGCTTGCTGCGGCGATGCGAAACGTCAACTTTCTTGGCTGCACTCGTCGTTCCTGAGAAACGCAGTTACAATTCGGGCTATTTCTGCAGTTCCGCTACTAGATGATGCTTTAGGAGTTTAAGGAGTGCTAATTCTTCCTGACTTAGATCCCACGACTCCTCGCCTGTCTTCTGCGTAGTTGGCTGTGTCATTGCTGGGAACAGCGATCCATCATTATAGGCATCGATGATAGCCGGGTGGACGTAATATTTGCGGCACGTAGCAGGACGGTTGCCGAGTTGCTGTGCTACTTCTTTGATTGCCTGCGTCACGTTTTTCTTCTCTTGCGTCTGCGACTTAAATGGTCCCAATTCATTCAGTGTTTGCGCCGCCAACAGAGTGCCAGCCCAAGTGCGAAAGTCCTTGGCAGTGAAGTCTAATTCTGTAATCTGCTCTATATAAGCATTCACATCACCTGAGCCGATTGGCTGAGGTTGCCCATCATCATCAAGATACTGAAACAGTTCCTGTCCAGGGATGTCCTGACAGCGTTTTACAAGCTTGGTTAGGCGTCGGTCGCTCAGCTCAATCTCATGCTGTACACCACTCTTACCCCGAAACTTAAATTGCAATTTTGAGCCGGAAATTTTTACGTGGTGATCGCGCATAGTCGTCAGCCCAAATGATTGATTGGTCTGGGCATACTCTTCATTCCCGACTCGAATCCGTGTAATTTCCAATAATCGCACCACCATTGCCAACACTTTCTGGTATGGCAATCCTGGCAGGGCTAAATCTGCTTGCGTTTGCTGACGGAGCTTTGGCAGCGCTTCACCAAAGGCAATTAGGCGGTTGAATTTAGTCTGGCTGCGAACTTTTCTCCAATCGGCATGGTAGCGGTACTGCTTGCGTCCTTTCGCATCACGCCCCGTTGCTTGGAGGTGTCCGTGGGACAATGGACAAATCCAGATATCAGTCCAGGCAGGCGGGATGACGAGAGCTTTGATTCGGCTCAGTTCAGTTTTGTCACTAATCTGCTTGTTATCGACGCTAATGTAGCAGAATTCCTCACCCATCTGTTGGCGTTGAATCCCTGGAGTTGTATCGCTGACATAGCGCAAGCCCACAGCCTTCGCTGATTTCACCGGGTCAACAATCAATGCGGCTTTAACTTCTGTTTCGATTAACTGCTTTTGAAGCTTTAGCTGCATGAGGCAAGCATAATGGCAAACTAAGTATAACTGGCAACGGCTCAATCACTGTTAACTGTAGCGAATTGACCTCAGTAGCGAAATCTATATAGAGAAGTGTATTCAGTCGGTTATGTTGCAACCTGATCACGAGGATCAAGTTACTAAGACGATGAGTCACAATGCCGCCATCGATTTTCTCAAGCAGTCCGATCGGGTTTTAGGACAATTGATTGAACAGGTCGGTCCCTGCTTGCTTAACGCTTCTGGGCAGAACGGCGACCTTTTCGCCTCGCTATCAAGAGCAATTCTCCACCAACAGCTTTCTACCAAAGCTGCTGCTACTATCCACCGCCGTTTTCTCCAGCTTTATCCCGAACACCCGCCGACTGCACTAGATGTTCTCAACACGCCAGCAGAAATGCTACGTCAAGTTGGGATTTCGCGACCTAAGATTATTTATTTGCAAGACTTAGCGACTAGGGTGTTATCGGGATTGCCTACGCTTGCAGAATTGGAAGTTATGGATGATGAAACCATTATCAAGCTGCTGACGCAAGTTAAAGGCATTGGATGTTGGACAGTTCAGATGCTACTGATTTTCCGGCTGAATCGGTTTGATGTTTTGCCAGTAGATGACTTAGGGATACGTGCAGGCATCAAAAAGCTCTACTTGCTGGATGAACTTCCCTCTAGGCAAGCTGTAGAACGTATTGGTCAAAAATGGAAACCTTATTGCACAATTGCCTCATGGTATTTATGGCGCAGTTTAGAGATCTAGAGCCGACCGTCTTGTTACAGTTGCTTAAGCGTGAATTAAGCTTGGTCCGGCATGTTCTAAATTGCTGCATAGTTAGCTAATTGCTTTGCAGACAAAGGAACACGAATGAAACGAGTAGCCATCAACGGATTTGGACGCATCGGACGAGCATTTCTGCGTATTGCTCATTCTCAGCCAGATTTAGAAGTTGTCGCAATTAACGATGTGGCGTTGAAGCCAGATTTAGCTGCCTACTTACTGCAATACGACTCTGTGTATGGACGCTTTCAAGGTGAGGTAGGTCATAACGAAAAGGGGATCTCAATTGATAATCAGCACATCGACCTCTTGGCTGAAAGAGATCCAGCAGCACTCCCCTGGAAGCAAGCTGGCATAGATGTTGTCATCGAGTCTACAGGTGTATTCCGAACTGCTGAAAAGGCTGGTTTGCACCTGGAAGCTGGAGCTAAAAAGGTTATTATCAGTGCGCCAGCTAAAGGCTCGGTTCCTACTTTCGTATATGGCGTTAATCACGCGACCTACGACCGAGAGCGAGACGATGTTGTCTCAGCGGCCTCTTGTACTACGAACTGTCTGGCACCCATCGCCAAAATCCTACTTGACAGTTTTGGCATTGACAAAGGCTGGATGACGACTGTCCACTCCTATACTGCCGATCAGCGCCTAGTAGATATGGGGCATCCTGAGGAGTGGGCGCGGGGTCGTAACGCGGCGCAGAATATTGTCCCTACTACGACTGGAGCTGCAACAGCAGTGGCATTGGTCTTGCCAGAATTGAAAGGGCGTTTGGATGGTATTGCCTTGCGGGTTCCTACCCCAACTGGTTCGGTAACAGACCTTAACGCCGTGCTGCACAAATCTGTGACTGTGGATGAGGTGAATGATGCCTTCCGGCATTATGCCAGCAATTCGATGAGTCAGATTCTCAAAGTGAGTGAGGTGCCTTTGGTGTCTTCAGATTGTGTGGGCGACAGCTACTCAGCAATTGTTAACCTGCGCTCAACGAGCGTGCTTGACCACAACTTCGTCAAAGTATTAGCGTATTACGATAATGAGTGGGGATATACAAATCGCCTGGTGAATTTAACCAGCTACGTCTAGAACGCTCGGCAATCCTGCTGGTTGGAGGGAGTACCAAAAGGACTAAGGATCTATGGTTAAAGCATCTGCGGAACAATCATCCCAGTCATTCAAGGAGCAATCCCTGGTTCTCTGGTTTAATGAAGTTGGGATTGCTGATATTCCTCTAGTAGGCGGCAAGAATGCTTCACTGGGAGAGATGATTCAGCAGTTGGCACCTCAGGGAGTTAACGTTCCTATGGGGTTTAGTACCACAGCTAAAGCCTATCGATACTTCATTCAGGTATCTGGGTTAGAACAAAAGCTGCGATCGCTATTCTTAGATCTAAACGTAGCGGATATCAACAACTTAAGGGCTAGGGGTAAGCAAGCTCGGTCGTTGATGCTCAATACACCATTCCCCGTCGAACTCCGGGAGGCGATCACCACGGCTTACCAGGAGTTGTGCGCTCGCTACGGCAACGGCCACTTTGCCCAACGGGGGGAACCCCCGCACGCAAGTGGCCTCTCTGACACAGATGTCGCAGTCCGCTCCAGCGCTACAGCTGAAGACCTCCCAGATGCTAGTTTTGCTGGCCAGCAGGAAACCTACCTCAACATTCACGGCATTGAAGGAGTGTTGGCAGCCTGTCATCGCTGCTTTGCCTCCCTCTTTACTGACAGAGCTATTTCCTATCGCCAAAGTCGAGGCTTTGACCATTTGGGTGTAGCCCTCTCTATCGGTGTGCAGAAGATGGTGCGCTCTGATTTGGCTGCTTCTGGGGTGATGTTTTCGATTGACACCGAGTCTGGCTTTCAAAATGCGGCTTTAATCACAGCTGCCTATGGTTTAGGGGAAAACGTTGTCCAAGGAGCCGTCAATCCTGATGAATATCTAGTATTTAAACCCACTTTAAGATCAGGATTCCGCCCAATTTTGACCAAAAGACTGGGCTCGAAAGAGTTTAAACTCATCTACGATAGCGGTGGTTCTAAATTGACGAAAAATGTCCCCGTACCGCCACGAGATCGAGGGAAATTTGCCCTCCAAGATGAAGATATCCTTCAGCTTGGGCGCTGGGCTTGCCTGATTGAAGACCACTATTCACAGGTGCGCGGCACATACACGCCTATGGATATTGAGTGGGCGAAGGATGGCATGACTGGTGAATTATTTGTCGTTCAAGCTCGTCCAGAAACAGTCCAATCCCAGCGGACTCGGAATCTTCTGCGGAGCTATCACCTACAACAGCAGGGCAAAATTCTGGCAATAGGTCGTAGTGTGGGGGATGCTATTGGGCAGGGGAAAGCGACGGTAATTCTGGATGCCAACAAACTCGATCAATTTCGTGAGGGAGAAGTCTTAGTCACAGAAAAGACTGATCCAGACTGGGAACCAATCTTGAAAAAAGCTGGAGCGATCGTCACCAATCAAGGTGGACGCACTTGCCACGCCGCAATTATTGCTCGGGAGTTGGGCATCCCAGCGATTGTCGGCTGTGGCAATGCCACAACTGTATTACAGGCAGGTCAAGAGGTCACGGTTTCTTGTGCTGAGGGGGAAGAAGGACGAGTTTATGCAGGGCTGCTACCGTTTGAGGTAAAAGAGGTGAGGCTTGGCAACCTGCCCCGCACCCGCACTCAAATCATGATGAATGTGGGCAAGCCAGCAGAAGCTTTCAGTCTGGCTGCTATTCCTAATGATGGCGTGGGCTTAACTCGGTCGGAATTTATTATTGCCAACCATATCCAAGTACATCCTCTAGCCCTGATTCACTTTGACCAGCTAAAGGATGAAGCCGCTAAAGCGAAAATAGCTGATTTGACAGCACTTTATGAAAATAAGTGCCAGTACTTTGTCGAGAGATTAGCTCACGGAGTGGGGACGATTGCCGCTGCCTTCTACCCCAATCCGGTAATTTTGCGAATGAGTGATTTTAAGAGCAACGAATATGCAAATCTCCTAGGCGGCAGACAGTTTGAACCGCAAGAAGAAAATCCGATGCTGGGATGGCGGGGGGCTTCTCGCTACTACGATGAACGCTACCGCGATGCCTATGCCCTAGAGTGTCAGGCGCTAAGACAGGTACGAGAAGAAATGGGTTTGACCAATGTCATTGCCATGATTCCATTCTGCCGGACGCCCGATGAAGGTCGTCGAGTGTTGGCAGAGATGGCAAAGCATGGATTAGAGCAG
>JAFAVL010000004.1 GCA_019242465.1 Chroococcidiopsidaceae cyanobacterium CP_BM_RX_35
CCTAAATCTTAGTCAAGCATTTGTTAATTTCTTTGAAGGTAGGTCACAACCACCGAATTTCAAAAATAAACATGGTCGTCAGTCTATTAGCTATCCTCAAAACGTAAAACTAGAAGGGGATTATCTTAAATTACCAAAATTAGGTGAAGTTTATGCCAGAGTACATAGAAGGCTTGAAGGAAAACTAAAAACCGGAACTATTTCCAAAACCCCAGATGGCAAATACTTTGCTTCTCTCTTATATGAATATGATTGGGAACTTTCCAAATGTTGTACAGAAGGAAAAGCCATAGGCATTGACTTAGGATTGATTGATTTTGCCGTAACTTCAGATAAATCAAAGTTCAACCAACCAAAATGGATGGGTAAACGAGAGAAAAATCTGAAACGGAAGCAACAGAGTTTAGCACGCAAGGTCAAAGGGTCTGGTAGTAGGAATAAAGCCAGAATCTTGGTGGCTAAGACTCATTCAAAAGTTTCCCGATGTCGAGAAGATTTTCTGCACAAGCTATCCCGCAAGATAGTAAACGAAAACCAAGTAATTGCCGTAGAAAGTCTTTGTGTCAAAGGAATGGTACGCAACCCTAATCTATCTAAAGCAATCTCTCAAGTAGGTTGGGGAATGTTTTGTACAATGCTCAAGTATAAAGCTGAGCAGGAAGGTAAAGTCTATCTGGAAATCGATAGGTTCTTTCCTTCGAGCAAAACTTGTAACCATTGTCTAAATCGAGTGGATGATTTGCCATTAGATATTAGGTCATGGGTTTGCAATAGATGTAATACTCAGCATGACCGAGATATCAATGCTGCTATCAACATCAAGAATGAATGCTTGCGGATATTGTCGTTAGGAACTAGCGATACAGCGGATGGAGACTTTGTAAGTCCTAAACGTGGACGTAAAAACTCTATGGTTAGGCAGAAGTCCGTGAAGTCTGAAGCCCACGCTGTATCCCAAAGGATCAGCGCTGGGTAGTTCACTTCCCTTGTATTTCAGAAACGTCCTTTTCCCAGTCACATACTTGAAAAAGGTTGCTCCCCGCAATTTCATTGTGGTGGAGATAACAAAAGAAGTTAGTGAACTTCAACCACCACGCATTCCCCTTCTTCACAGCGTATGTCGAGGTAATTCATTAGAGTACGGCTAGTATCACTACTTTGATATTACACACATATGTTCCAAAAAAACATATCTGTGTTTTGTATGATGTATGTACAATTTGATTTCATGGAGAAAAAGCCCTTAAAGTATAGAAAAGCTTTTACAAGCCAGGAAGCTGCCCAGCTGACAGGTTGTACAGTCCGCCAGCTACAGTATTGGCGAGAACAAGAGGTGGTTGTACCTGATATTAATGCTCCAGGCACGGGACGGAGTATTTACTATTCTCGTCGAGATTTAGTGAAGCTGGCAGCTATGCAATATTGCTTGTCCATTGGGCTAAATTTTGATATTTGCCGAAAAGCGTTGAAAATCCTGGAAAAGGCGAACAATGCACAGCAGGATCTCTGGATTACTTCTGAAATAAGACGCTTTATGTTTTGGCGGGAAACAACCGAGAAATCTCTTGAACTGGTGCCCTTTGATCTAGATCTTGCGCTCGCGTCTTTGCGGGAAGGTCAACCCGCAATCCCGCTATGGTTGGATAAAATCCGTGAAAGGGTAGCCATGCGACTGGAAGAAGCAGACGATATCCATTAACTTTCGGGACTTTGATTTAGATGTAGACAATTTTGTCTGATGAGGGTTAGCCATATTAGAAAAGGTCATGCTCCTCTGAATTCTGACCTGGTTCATCTTCCACTCGCTCTGGGCAGTACCGAACAGAGATATCACAGTAACGACATTCTCGAAAGCTGGGAACTTTGCGAGCAGGGTCGGTACTGCTAAGAATTGCAATCATCTTTCTAAACTGTGCTTTAAAATCCTCGTTTACTTGGGTAGGCGGAACTTCCACTACACCATCTGAATAGACCAGCCGACCTGCTAGACTCAGTTTCCGACATTGTGGTCTGCCCACCCGCAGTAGCAGCATGTAAATCAATATCTGGTAGAAATCTGAGTTTTTCTTTTTTCCTGTCTTACAGTCCTCAACAAATGCGATATCACCCTGAATAGATAGGATGTCAGGCTTCCCAGATACTTTGGCTGTGTAAGTTTTTCCTGGCACCTCAAACCAGTTCTCGCCCTCCACATAAACAGTAAAGCCTGTTGCCTCTAGCTCACGGATTCGATTGTTCAACAAAGCACTATGACTAGTTATCCACTTGGTCGAGTTGAAATTTTTACTAAGCCTTTCGTACTTGTAGCGGGAGCGAAACCAGACTGACCAGTAGCACTGACTCTCATCTGCCAGCAGCCGAGCTAGCCAGGTTACCCAGAAAGAGGGAATCTGTCTAGGTTCACAAAAGCTCACTGTACTCACTCAAATTTTTTTGCAAGAGCTATGCAGAATCACGAAGGCATTCATTGTTAGTTCTCCCACTTGAAATTCATCTGTTCGTCACAGTACATGCGAACTACTCAATGTGGCAAGTTTTTCTTGCCATTTGACAAGTTCTAAAAATTTGACTTGCTGCGTGGCTTCTTGTTGTACATCTCGCGAAGAATTTGCAAGTACTCTGGTTCAGTCTCTATCGTTGTCCAGATGTAGTTAGCTAGAGCCAGCTTCTGTTTATGCTTTTCAGTTGGTATCCTACGATGCTCACCCTGCGAATACCAGTGATTGATTGTTGTCAGCGAACAATCACAAATAAAAGCCAGTTCCTCACGTGATACATCCCAATGTCTCAGAAACTCATCGAGTTCCATTTGCTCATTCTGAATGGGCTGGAGATACGTCGTTAACGCACTCCAGTGTCTATGAGCTGGTGTCCTAGGAGCAAGACCCATAGTCATTTTAAT
>JAFAVL010000082.1 GCA_019242465.1 Chroococcidiopsidaceae cyanobacterium CP_BM_RX_35
CAAATGACCATAGCTCGTCACATTCAATAATCAATTTACCTGGTGGTTTGACTGAAACCTTGATCTGGCACGGAGTTCAAGCTAGCTTTTGGTTGACATAATCTTGTAACCAAGACCAACTCACTTGAGTCACTCTGGCAATTCCTCGCAATGATATTCTCTCAAGCAAGAGTCGATCAATCAGCTGTTTTGTCTCTTCTGAAACAGTAGTTTTAGTAGGATTGACAACAAATTGGTGAACACAGCTTTTACAGTGATATTTTGGTTTACTGTTATGAATTGAACCATTCTTAATCAACTGCTCAGAGCCACAGGTAGGACAGACTCGTCCTGAAGGTTCTTCACATATTTTTTGGGATAGTTCTATTGACTCTCGTGTTAATTTTGACAATAGTAATACGAATGAATAAAGTAAGAATGCTAAAATTGTTGTCATCAAAAATGCTAAATTGCGGGTGATTATATGAGAATTATTTCCATTAGCTAACATTATACAGGATGCAGAAGGGGCAAGGGTTTTATCTCACCACTACTTCCATATCACTACCCCGTATATCTACTTCTCGAGGATGTCCAACTGGATGAGCGGACGGGACCAAAGGCGCGACTATTGTCCATTCAACATCTCTTAAATCTGTTGGGTAAGCGGCTCTTTCCATAACTCAGACTCAGTTTCACTGCTTCCAATTTTAAAAAGTTTCTTACCTTCTATAGCTATCTTTCTTCCTTAATATTAGTTTACAAACAGCTTCTTACAAACAGCTTCTAATGAATGGCAAAAAGAAACCAAACCGTTCACCGCCAACATCAATAGTGCGAATCAGAGCAACAGACACCATTTCTCCGAGACCTGTGTCTTCGGATCGAATTTCGCTGGACTTGAAGCTTCTATGGAAGGCTCCAGACTTATAGAACAACGCAGGGAAAGCAGGATTTGCATCAATTGTGTAGTCCACTTCAATGCCTAACCGTTCAGCACAACCTTGTTTGCAGACATCGTTTTACTCCTTTTTGTTTGCTCTGTTATTGATAATGAAATTGCGATCGCCAATATTCCGCCCTCAACGCCGTTTCGAGAACGGGCTGTAATTCGGGTTATCTCAGCAAAGCGTAGTCAACTTTGTAGCTGAATCGTCTGCTCTGACTGTTATCGCTGAAGTAAATCTCTATATTAGGACCTGGATTTACAGGTTGCCGAGCAAGAATACCAAACTCTCTCATCCGATAATCATCGTCGAGGTACTCCAAAGCAAATCCAGAAAGCACTGCGGTTCCCGCAGAAACAGATCGTCGGGTTGAGCCTCGTACCACACCTGTAATTGAATTCGTTGAGGCAACTAGCTCTCTTGGCACCAACGCGTAGTCCACAACTATGGCAAACTGGTTTCTTCCACTGCGATCATGTAGCTCTACGTCGATCGCACCTCCCTCTTTAGAGATCATAATCTTTTTAATTGCAAAATCGTCGCGAGCGTAGGTAAACTTAAATCCACGCAAGACGAAAACATAATTACTGTCGTTGAGCTTCGGATCATCAAGGTAGCAATAAGTGAAACACAGATTCTGCGAGGCAGAGCGCAGAAGGATAGCTGAATTCTTGAGGGGTTGACTAATCACGTCGTAGTCATACTTATCATCATTACTCGTTGGATCGCGATCAGCAAAGGATATTTCTATGTTTGAATTTCCAACTGGATGAGCTGCAATCGTTTGAAGCGGATGATCATCGCTTTCAAACCGGAAAAAAAATGAACGGAGGAGTTCAGCCCCAGGGTCGCCATATCGCGTTGTGAAGTCTCCTTTAACACCAGAGCCATAAGCTTCTTGAGCAAGCAATATTTTTGGAAATGGTAATGTCAACAATCCCATCACTGCGGTGGTTGCTAGCATCAATCGACGTGCAATGGCAAATATCGTCACCTGTTTCAGTTGCATATCAATCTCCTGACATGATTTAGAAAGTGTTAGCCGATCAGGCCTATCGAGGCTGGTTGGGGTTTATGGTGTGGGCAGCTTATAGCTGTCAGCTCGAGTTGACCGAGCGCTTAGGAGAAGGTTTTGTAGTCGAACCTTGGCGATGGATTGTGGAACGAACTTTTGCTTGGC
>JAFAVL010000123.1 GCA_019242465.1 Chroococcidiopsidaceae cyanobacterium CP_BM_RX_35
CTGTGCTGGTTAAGCTGGAACCATCCGAATATGCCGTGGGATGGTACTGAATTGTGGGTAGCGCAGGTAAAAACAGATGGAACGCTTGCTACGAAGCAGCGAGTTGCTGGCGGAATCGATGAATCTATTTTTCAGCCAGAGTGGTCGCCAAACGGCATTTTGCACTTTGTCTCGGATCGGTCGGGTTGGTGGAACCTCTATCGGTGGGCTGCCGATGATGTTGAACCACTCTGCGAGATGGCAGCTGAGTTTGGGTTGCCCCAGTGGGTATTTGGGATGTCCACCTATGCGTTTGCGTCTAGCGATCGCATTATCTGTACTTACACTAAGCAGGGAAAGTGGTATCTAGCCAGCCTCGACTTGAAAACGCGACAACTACAACCAATTGACACTCCCTATACTGACATTGCTTCACTGCGGGCGAATGCTGAGAAGGCTGTATTCTGTGCTGGTTCCGCAACTGAACCGACTGCAATCGTTCAGTTAGATTTGACGACTGGTCAGAGTTCGGTATTACGCCGCTCAAGTGAGTTAGCAATTGACGACGTCAACGCAGCTCCCGGAGGAAGCCTCCGGACGGATTGGTATGCCTGCGGGAGACCCACAGGTAACGTCCTTGAGAACGTTGCCTGTGGGTATCTGTCTACCCCCCAAACAGTTGAGTTTCCGACTGAAAATGGTTTAACCGCACACGCCTTCTTTTATCCACCCCAAAATCGTGACTACACCGAGCTAGCGCAGGAGCTACCACCACTACTGGTCAAAAGCCATGGCGGTCCTACAGCGGCAGCGGCTAGTCGGCTTAACCTAGGAATTCAATACTGGACAAGTCGCGGTTTTGCTGTTCTTGATGTTAACTACGGTGGCAGCACCGGTTACGGACGGGAATATCGTCAGCGCTTAGACTACCAGTGGGGCATTGTAGATGTTGATGATTGTGTGAATGCTGCCCTTTATTTGATTAAGCGCCAGCAAGTAGATGGGAATCGGATTGCGATCGCTGGCGGCAGTGCTGGTGGCTACACCACTCTTTGTGCCCTCACCTTCCGCAATAGCTTCAAAGCTGGTGCTAGCTACTACGGCGTTAGCGATTTAGAGGCGTTGGCTCAGGATACACACAAGTTTGAGTCACGTTACCTAGACCGTCTCATTGGTCCCTACCCTGAACGGCGCGATCTCTACCAAGAGCGATCGCCCATCCATTTCACCGAGCGACTCGACTGTCCAGTGATTTTCTTCCAAGGACTAGAGGACAAAGTTGTACCGCCTTCCCAGGCTGAGATGATGGTCGAAGCATTGAGAGCAAAGGGGTTGCCAGTGGCATATGTCCCCTTTGAGGGCGAACAGCATGGCTTCCGCCGGGCTGAGAACATTAAGCGTGCCCTTGATGGAGAATTTTACTTCTACTCACGGGTTTTTGGCTTTGAGCCTGCCGAGGCGATAGAGTCAGTGCCGATTGAGAACTTTTAATTTTTATAAGATTTAACCCATTCCCGGAAGCGGCGGCGAAGTGCAGTCCTACCAGTCACTAGGTTTTGCTTGACGAAATCAGGTATTCTCTTCACTGGAAACGCAGGGAAAGCGAGACTCCTTTCGGTTTCAACATACTCTTCATTTACCAGATGGTAGAGCCACAGTTGTCCTTGGTCATACCGCCAAACTTCTGGAACACCCAGACGGGAGTAGATTTGCAGACGGTTCAATGACTTGCTGGTCATGTCTACCTCTAACACCAAATCTGGGGGTGGATCTTGGTTCAGGTTGATGTCTAGTCTGCCGAGAATTGTTGGTAGAGACTGTATGTAGAAGCACTCATCGGGTTCAGCTCCTACCATTTTTTCCTGTTTCTTCCAGGTGGTAGAGCCAAAACATTCGTACTCGATGCCTAACTCTTCTGCCAAATCTTGAATTAAATTACCAATTGAGCTTTTAAAGTACTCATGCTCTGGTAACGGCACCATAATCTCTAGCATTCCCTGGTCGTATGCAATTCTATTTGCACGATGCTCCTCCAGTTCTGCCAAAATGTCCTCGAACTGAGACCATGTTATACCTGAGAGTAAGACACTTTGACCAGGGGACAACATTAGTTGACGCAATCCAATAGTCACGGTCATAGCTATCTAAACCCACTGGAAACGAACTTTTACTAGGGCAGTTGCCTTGAAAAAATAGTTTTAGGGCTTCAACTAAGTTTTGCGGTGCCGCTTCAAGATTATTCTCACAACTAGCAATCTCAGTTTTAGTAGCTAAGGCTTGTACATCTAGACGTCGCGTGCTTTAAAAAAGTTATAGATGGCAAGAGCGATTGCTAACAATAGTAATATATGAATTAGATTCCCTAAAATGTGAAAGGCTAGTCCTAATGCCCAAAAAGCAAATAATACTACAACAATGCCCCAAAGTAGTCCCAACATAAATTCTGTTAATTAAAATAAGAGACTTACTCTAAGGTAATTCCAAAAGGGCGAGCAGAAATAATTTAGTAACAAAAGGTTAACCTGGTTTGAATCCAGCCAATAGAGCCAGTTTTAGCCATTTACAACAGCAGTCTACATCTGTAAACTCAATTTCTTTGAGCCAGAACAATTGGGTTTCCATTACGGCGTGATTGCAATGGGAATGAGGTGGGTAATGTTTTAGGCTTTCTGCTTGTTGCGCCGTCTCCATTCAGATGGTGTGACGAATCGGCGATCACCCCAGATTCCTACTTTCTGTTGCTTAGCCTCAGCCTCAGCCTGCTTGACGATGGCAGCATCAGGGCAATTTTTAATGTACTGAGTGTAGACAACGGCTAATCCCGCACGGGCAAGTATCTCTTGTACCAGTCTTTTGTTAGGGAGCCGAACTTCTGCGACTTTGCGCCCATAACGATCGCTATCGAGCAGGTTAAGAGACACGCGATTACGTCCCTGCTGGAGCAACTGAGTTAATCTGCTGCGGGCTTGTCTACCCCACTTAAACTGGTCGAGATCTACTGGGTTGTAGCTAGATCTCTCTTCTTTCGTGTGTGGTACTTCCGGGGCATCAATACATGCGAATCTAATTTTAGATTCCACACCCTGCGCATCAACGACAGTAATCGTATCACCGTCAGCAATGCGTTTGACATAGTACTTAGCTTGAACTGGAGCAGTCTTGGAAGTTGTGGGTGGAGTTGGAGATGAGGGGATTGCTGGGCGAGTTGCACATCCCAGCAACCCCCAGATCAGAATGAATGTTATCAGAAGTCGTTTTCGGCTCATTCCATCATTATCGGACTATGAGCCTAAATTGTTAGCACCCCCAACTTCAATCTGAGGAGAAGGGATGCATCTGTCTTTAATAGAATTTTTAACACTATCCGAATGTCACCTTTGAGCGCAGCAGCACCAAGCTTAAACTATTTTAAACCTGTTTTTAACCCAAATCCCTTCTGTCTTAACCTAAAACTCTGATACAAGAAGCCTGTACTCGTTGGGGTGTAGACGTGCTGCGAATCAAAGGTCATTTATTACTTCTATGTTTTTTCCTAGCACTATCTGTCTCAGTGCTTCTAGGAAATATCAATTTTGCTCGTGCTATTAATCCAACTTCCAACCCAATTGCTTCCAAGCTAAATACTCTCAACGGACAAGCTCCTATAGTGATTGGTCACCGAGGAGGTGGAACCGGATATCGTCCAGAACATACAGTAGGAAACTTTGGAGGTAACTTGATTGGTTCTCACAACCTGGGTATTAAATTCGGTGCAGACTACATCGAACCTGACTTGGTTGTAAGTAAGGACGGAGTCCTCATTGTTCGTCACGAACCTTTGTTGGGAACAGTGAAGACAGATAGCAATGGCAATATTATTTACGATAATCGCGGTAGACCGACTATCCAAGAAGCCACAACAAACGTCGCTAATTTTCCCGAATTTGCTGATCGTCTGACAACCAAAGTCCTTGATGGTAATCGCGTTATAGGCTGGTTCGCAGAAGACTTTACCTTGGCTGAGATTAAGAAACTACGGGCAATTGAGCGCCTTCCCAATATTCGTCCTAATAATACCAAGTACAACGATCTGTTCCCCATCCCTACTTTAGATGAAGTTATCGATCTCGCCAAAAAGCGCGAAGCAAAAATTGGGCGAAAAACCGGGATCTATCCCGAAACTAAGCATCCCACATACTTTGCTGAAGCTGGCAACTATCTGGATGGCACTCCCATCCATGTCAACATTACACAACTGCTGATCGACAAACTGGTTGCTAACAACTATACCGATCCTGATCGCGTTTTTATTCAATCCTTTGAGGTTTCTAATCTCAAGGACTTAAAAGAGAATATTATGCCAGCTGCTGGGGTTAACATCCCTCTGATTCAGTTAATTGATAGTAGTGGTGCTCCCTACGACTTTGTTTACCACAACGTTCCTCAAACCTACGCCGATCTTATTACTCCTGATGGATTAGCACAAATTAAGACTTATGCAACAGGAATTGGTCCTGACAAACGGCTGATTGTGCCTGCCTCTTCACGATTGGACGATAAAGGTCAACCGATTGATGTTAATGGAGACGGGCAGATCAGCGATGCTGATAGATTTCTGGGTCAGCCAACTTCCCTAGTTAGAGATGCCCATAACGCGGGTTTGCTACTTCATCCCTACACCTTCCGCAGCGATCCCTATTTTCTATCGCCTGACTACCAAGGACAACCACTAAAAGAGTACGAGCAGTTTATCCAACTGGGTATAGATGGCTATTTTACTGATTTCGCCAACTATGGATATGCTGCAAAGCTGGAAGCGGTTTCCGAATATGGATTCCAGGGAGATAGTGTAAAGGTATCGTTCGAAGGGGTATAGTGCCA
>JAFAVL010000452.1 GCA_019242465.1 Chroococcidiopsidaceae cyanobacterium CP_BM_RX_35
TGTTAATTTCTTTCCGCTCCATTTATCCCCAACTGATGTAACAGCAATATCTGTTCTACCAAAGTCAACTCCAATCACATTGTTCGACTTGATGGGAGTTGGAGCTTCGTCTTTAATTTGGATATGAATGTAGTATTGATTATCACGATGCTTGCATAATTGAGCGCTTGTGGGCTTCTGTCCCTTGAGCTTGCCTCGTTGATAGGAGCCTGCATTCAACTTAATGTGTTCTCGCCCGTGTGTTGTGGTTAGACTGACAGTCCAGTCTTTTTCCCTGAAAACAAAAATTCGAGCATCGTAATCAGCGCTAGTTGGCTTGAATTGCTTAACAGGCTTGCCATTATGCTTAGCTGCTAAGCGGTTAGCCCCAACTCTGGCACAAGCCCTAACTGCCAGATTAGCTGCCAAACTAAAATTAGACCGCAAATCCTCATAGACAATGTTTTGAATAGTTGTCTTGCTAGTAATTTGGGGCTTGACTCGCTCATTAGTATAGTTGCAAGCATCCGCAAACGCCTTTAAGGTCGCCTCGATTTTGACGACTTGTTTGGGGGTAGGTTGGAGTTTGCAAACTAGCGTCAGAACTTGTTTCATGCCGAACAGTATATCACATATGACTCGCTGCCGCTCGGCTTGTTTGCTGGTCACAATTCCTCCCCCACTAAACGCCTCGCTCTGTCATTTACCCAGGAGCTTTGCTCCCGGCAAATGCCTTGCCGCTCGTCGTTCTAGTGGGGCTTCCTTGCGACATTTCTAGGTGAATTGTGCTGACCATTTCACAGTGCTTTAGTTGAGTAGCGATCTCATTTTCAATAGTGCTTCTGGTTTCGCTGCCGAGCCCCATTCCATCCCCCTGCGCTCCTGCAACGACAAAAAGCTAGGTACAAGGAGCGTAGGGAGATCCTAGCCAGTCCAATATGGGATCAGCCAAGCCTACGCAGAGTACTGTCTAATTAAGGTAGTAGCACTTGCACTTAATCCTCTGGAGGAAGTTCGTCCACGGTTACATTAAACCCCTCCCATTCCTGAACAGTGAATCCTGCACTGGTCTCTTCGGAGAACCGATACGCCATCTTTTCCCAAGCTTCCTCCTGTGAGCTAGCCATTATGTAATACCCTTCCCTACATAACAGGTCATCATGACCAAGGCATTGATGAGAATAAGGGGCGTTGCGAGTGCATCTAAACTCTCTGTCCATTGCGGCGCTCCTCGACAGCTAAAATCCTTTTCTAGTTTTCTCAATGGAGACAACTGCTACTTATTACATAGTGTAACAGGTATAATGGGTAACTAGTGATTTTAAAGTGAGTTGAACTCGGCTATTGCTATGGCTCTCTGGTTCGTCAGTCAGACCCCAGCCACACAATATCTTCATAAAAATTCTTTTGTTAAAAGGAAAAATCTTTATATTGTCCCACTCAAATTACTTATTTAGGTTGGTAGCATTTATAACATTTGTCTAGCTACCAAAAAGAACAAATGATGATTGAAGTAAAGAAAATATTGTCATTTCTCGGTTTGGCTGCGTTAGCTTTTGGCAGTAGCTTGTCCCCCATTGCTCTAACAAGTCTTCCAGTTGATGCTACTCCCCCACCAGCAGTTTTCAAAGATAGTGCTGGTGATATCTACGTCCACTCCGGAGTGAATCCTGGCGATCATCTGAAAGTTGCACTCGTAGGACAGCCCTACAAAAAGAGCGTTAAGGCTGGAGCGTGTGGGCAGATTTCTATTGGTACTAGCACTTCGATGCCTTCTGTCGGGAATACGATTGCCATTGATGGGACAACGATCGACCTGACTAAAATTGCTGTTGCTAGTTCAGCGCCAAAATGTACTAACGGGGTGTATAACCCAACTCCTAGTAGCAACTTTCAAACTGCAAAAGGCAAATATGAGTTAGTTGGATACACGGCTGGGCAATCCTACTCAGTGACTTTCAACGATATCCCTAATCACTTCAATGCCACTGTCAATAGTTGTGGTTTTGCAGCGATCAAGAATACAGCTAGCCACCCGGTATCAGCAACTTCACAGATCACAATTAATGGAACTTCCTATCCAACTTCCAGTTTGACGGTTGCTGATCCACCGCTGTGTAGGAAGAATGGTTCGACTGTCACCATGTACAATCCTGCTAGTTGGTAGAAGGTAGAGCAGTGAGAAGTTTTATTATCAGTGCGATCGCTTTCTTTGGGATAGTGATCGCCCTTCCTGCTAATGCAGACCAGCTTTACAAAGATCCATCTGGAGCTGTCTATATCTCTGGTTTGCAAAATGGGCAATTTGTCCAAATTGCTTATGGCTCTCTGCCAAATACTATCCACCCTAAGCCACAAGGTACTTGCAACTTCCTCAAGCTGCCCTACAAGAACTTTTACCCTTGGGGCAACGTGAAGGTGTTCTTGCCTGGTAGCTCCTCGCCAATCGTTAGCTTCAAAGGCAGTAACCTCAAAGCAGCTGATGTTAAGGGAACTAGCAAAACTAGCAATTTGTGCAGTGGAACTAGTCGGAATACTAGCCTGAACTGGACTGATCTAGGTGGTGGCATATACGGTCTGAAGAATGGTGCGACTCAGGGGAATTCAACATCAGTCTATCTGATCGGACTTCCTACTAGTGCTAGCTATGATGCTCAAGATATAACTCCAGCATTGCGGCGGCATAAAGCTAACAGCTGTGGATTTATTAAACTGACAGATACTCCACAATGGCCTACTTCAAAGCTAGGGACGTTTTATTATTATCTTGGCAGCGATCCGTCTGCAACCTATAATCAAAGTTTGCTGTCAGTGCAGGCTCCAGAACTGTGCTACCGTGGTCTGCTTTATAGACCTAATTAGCCTAGA
>JAFAVL010000499.1 GCA_019242465.1 Chroococcidiopsidaceae cyanobacterium CP_BM_RX_35
CTAATAGAGCGCTTGGTGACAGATGCAGCTGGAGAGCCGGGAGTTTTACCCCTAATCCAAGAGACGCTGGTACTGTTGTGGGAGCAGTTGGAGCGGCGATTCTTACCGCTTAGAGCCTACGAAGCTTTAGTGCTTCCTCGTAAAGCCTACGGAGCTTTGGGGAGTCACAAGCTCACAGGATTGCAAGTAGCACTTACCCGGCGGGCTGATGCGGCTCTGGCAAGTTTGAGTGAAGCACAACAGGCGATCGCCCGCCGGATTTTTCTGCGTTTGATCCAGTTCGGCCAAGGACGTGCTGATACTCGTCGCCAGCAGTCAATTGATGCCTTAAGTACTGCTTATGACAACAAAAATCTGTTTAGGCAAACGCTACACCATCTGGCAAATAGCCATTTGCTAACTCTTAGCGGCGAGGAAGACTCTAATACAACGGTGGACATGGCACATGAAGCCTTGATTAGCGGTTGGCCAAAGTTGCAGCAATGGATCAGCGAACGACGGGAGGCAGAACAAACCCGGAGGCGACTGACAGCTCAAGCAACCGAGTGGGTGCGGCTAGGTCAAGGGAGCGGTGGTTTGCTGGATGAGGTGGAACTGGCTGAAGCACAGGGGTGGCTCAACAGTCCTGATGCTGCGGTTCTGGGCTACGATCAGGTGCTGCCTGCATTATTAGAAGCGAGTGGGCGGGTGATTCAGGAAGCTAAACGGCGAGAAGAAGAGGTCAGACAGCGAGAGCTAGAGCAAGAACGCCAACTGCGGGAACTTGCTGAGTCTCGTCAACAAGAAGCAGAAGCCAGAGCTGGAGCTGAAGCGGCAAGAGCAAAAGAGTCAGAAACCAGAGTAAAAGTCCAAAAACAGCGAACCCGGATTGTGGTTGGAGCCGGATGTTTGTTGACAGTCCTTGCAGTCTTTGCCGTAGGATTTGGTATAGAGGCAGAACATCGTAAAGATACCGCCATAAATGCCTTGATTTCGGAACCTCAACGACTTTTGGAAACGAATAATCAGCTTGAAGCATTGATAGCAAGTGTGAAAGCCCTGAAGCAGTTAAAAGAGATAGGTGGACCAAACACAGACGCTCTCAATAAACTTAAATCTGTCATCGAACAAGTGCGGGAGCGCAATCGTTTAGAAGGTCATCTAGCTCCAGTTGTAGGAGTCAGTTTTAGCCCCGATGGCAAAACTATCGCCTCTGGTAGTGCAGATAAAACTATCAAACTTTGGAGCATCAGTGGTAAATTACTAAAAACTCTTCCAGACACAGATCAGGTCTGGGGTGTAGAATTTAGTCCTGACGGCACAATGCTTGCCTCTGCTAGTAATGACAAAACTGTGAAGCTTTGGAGTGCAGAGGGAAAACTCCTAAGAACTCTTAGAGGCCATGAAGATATAGTTGTTGCTGTCAGCTTCAGTCCAGATGGTAAAACTCTCGCCTCTTCTGGTTATGATGGCACTATAAGAATCTGGGACACAGCTAATGGTAAACTGCTCCAAACTATCAAAGATTCAGATGTCATTAAAGATAGGGGTGTAATTTATGGTATAGATTATAGTCCAGATGGTAAAACTATTGCTTCTACTGGCTACCATGACGGTAACGTGAAGATTTGGAACCTAAACGGTAAACTTCTAAAGATTATAAAAATTCCAGAGCAGCAGCAAAAAAATGGTAACTCTGACCAAAAAATTGTTAGTTCTGTGAAGTTTAGTCCTGATGGTCAAATTCTTGCATGGGGCAGTTATGACGGCACGATAAAACTCTGGAGGGTTAAAGAGGGCAACTTAATAAAAATAATTGCCGCTCATCAAGACCAACTCTACGGCATAGCTTTTAGTCCTGACGGTGAGATGATTGCATCTACCAGTAGAGACAAAACAGTGAAACTTTGGAAATTAGACGGCACTTTGCTAGCAACACTTAGAGGTCATAGTCAAGCAACTAATCAGGTAAGTTTCCGCCCAAAAATAAATAAAGATAACGAGCAGCTTATTGCCTCTACTAGTGATGATGAAACTGTAAGGCTTTGGGAATTTGGGCTCAACACTATCGGCACCCCTAAATTAGATAAGTTGTTAGAAGATAGTTGTCATGCCTTAAATGGCTATTTAAAAACAAACAAGAATGTATCTTCAAGCAATCGGCATGTTTGCGATGGAGATTAATATACAAATTATATAGAAGCATCATTGGTTCAAGTATCTGAAAATTAATAGAGGAATTTGGGTATGCTGAGATGCTTTATAATTCTTGCTGCTTCTAGTGCCGTTTCGACCTTATGTCTAGTTAATTCTGCTTTTGCATCACCTCAAGATTTTGTCAGCAATTGGGTCAATGCAAATCCAAATACTCGCGGAATCACTCGCTTTGCAATCAAGTTAGCTGGAGCTAATACATTAAGCATTCAAATATTTAAATCCGGGTCTTGTCCTCCCGATTTCGATTGTAGTCTGGGTATTACAAAACTTGTAACCTATAGCAGCAATGTTCAAGACAGTCATCGCCAATTTGCCAGAGCAGAATATGGTAAAGGTTTAAACCATATTCTGCTGATATTGAATCTCAGCGGAGTTGGGTCAAAGAATATGTCACGGAGAATTCATTTACAAAGGTTCACCTCAAATAAAAGCAATCAACAAAGAAATAACTCTTCTCAGGATATCTTTATACCCACAGCGCAAATCTGGCCTATGCCTAGTCCTTGTTTTTTCCAAGATCCTCGTCGTTGTTCAACAAAACCCGGCTGGATTCCCCGTTCTCGAAAATAAAAAGTCAACAAAAGGCACGTATATGTTCAAGGAGCGGCTTTGATGTCCACATTCGCCTACGATATCTTTATCAGTTACCGCCATCAGCAACCAGACAAAACCTGGGTACGCAAGACGCTGCTACCACTGTTGGAAGCACAGGGATTGCATGCCTGTATTGACTATCGGGATTTTCGTTTAGGTACGCCTTTAGTAAAGGAGATGGAGCGGGCAGTGGAGCAAAGCCGCTACACCCTGGCGGTGCTTTCTCCTGCCTATCTCAATAGCAACTTCACAGAATTAGAGAATGTCCTGGCGGAACATTTAGGATTAGAGCAAAGCCAGCGCCGTTTACTGGGAGTTATCTACCAACCCTGCAGCCCTCGTTTAGGCATACGCGCTCGCCTCATGCTGGACATGACCGATGCGGATGAGTTTGAGATCAATCTTACCCGCCTTGCTGACGAACTGCGGCAGGCACCCGATGCTTAGCTAGAATTAATCGCTCCGTGACCTAAGCGCGGACAATTACCACTACAATTTGACCGCGTTCGGCACGCAGGCAATTGAATTCTTATGCCCTGTAATAAATATATGACTAGCGCTAGTTTGGCTCTATGAATGCGTGTCCAACATTTAAAATGGCTGATATCACTACATTACACATTATCTTTATGCAAGACTTTATTTTTCGTAAAACTTATTCACAGAATTAATTTTACAGACAGACACTAGGCAACCTAAATCCTTATGTAGTTTTGTTTTATTGTTTATGCAAGAGAATAAGTTTAAAGGTTGCAAAACATAACTGCAATGGGCAATCTTTCTGAGGAATTGGACATTCTTTCGGTTTTGCCTAATACTGGGCTAGCTATGAATGTCTTCATGCTTGCAAAGCTGCCTTATTGGTATCATTGCTTAATATCAGTGTGCTTGGTTTTAAAATATCTTGCGAAAAATCTACTTTACTTAACACTCTTGTTAATCAAAATTGTTATATGCTTTGTTAAAGCTCAAATTCGTTTCGCACGGATTCAATAAAAGACTCTAGCCCATGAACCGCAAGCTAATCAGGGTAGATTTTAATTTTTATAACGTTTACTTTTACCCTAAATTACGAATTTTAAATAAGAAAATATGTTTCTGAGTGTAATTTTTTTTGGTTAAATGATTGTTTTTTTGGTAAAAGCAGGTGAGCTTGAGGCAATTTTTTATGAGTTGAACAGCGTATCTGAAGCATATCGGCTGCTTGACTGACGTATCTGAGATATGTTCTGCTCAAATCAATCAATTGTTCCTACAAACGGGAGATAATTGCTATGCAAAAGACGGCTTGTGTTGTCACTCCATTACCCACACTAAGTTGGCCTGACCGCAGCCCTGAATCACCGCAAGTCTGGGTCTCCCGCTACACCAGCCAACCCCACACTTCACCGTCACGCCCCCATACCCATGCCTTCTTCGAGCTATTGTTCGTGGAAGCGGGTGAGGGCTGGCACAAGATCGGCGAACGGCAAGTCTGGGCACAAGCTGGCGATCTGTTTGTCATCGTCCCTGGTGAAGTCCACGATCCGAGAGGTCTTGATCGTGCTACCAAGTGGATAGTCGCTTTCGGTGGTGATGCCCTCAGTCTGCCCCAGACTGAGGCTGACTTATTTTTGCCGCAGCAGCTGCGTTCATTGCTGTACAGCCAACAAGTGGAGGCAAGACACTTGCACATCGCACCCCAAGAACTGCCCCGTTGGCTGTTGCAATTGCAGCAGCTCCAGCGGGAACTGGGCAACAAGCATTTTGGCTTTACAGAGGCGGCACGAGCGCTATTGATACTGCTACTGATCGACATTGCCCGACTGGTACCAATTGACAAGACTGTACAGCCAGAACTGGAGTTACCCAAGTGCTCGATGCAATCGCGCCCTTTGCTGACGAGAGTCTTCCGCTTCATTGAGGCTAACTACCGTCAACCAATTGGGCTTTCTGAAGTCGCAAAGGCGGTTAACTTCTCCCCAGCCTACCTGACTGACTTGGTGCGGCGCGAGACGGGACGGACAGTGCTGGAATGGATTGTTGAGCATCGCATGGCTTTGGCACGCCGCTTACTGCTGGAAACTGATGAATCAGTGAATCAGATTGTCCAGACAGTGGGTTATCTCGACCCAGGTCATTTCATCCGCTTGTTTCGTCGGCTTCATGGCACAACTCCCCAAGCCTGGCGATTGTCGCATCGTAACTAGTTTGAGTTCAAGGAAGAACGACAGACCCAGAACTTTGCTCAAAGACCTCGTCTCCTGTCGGTTCATAGTGAGGCACGGCGTTCATCGTATGCCGCAGCTGCGAAAGTTCGGCATACATCCGTCGCCGAGCACGGTTTTGATTGCCCAACGGGCGATGCTCGGGAATACAATGCCACGGATTGTACGAGAGGCGTTTGGCAAAATCCATTTGCGCCGGAGAGTTGAATTTCTGCCGGGGGATACGTAGCGTAGCTACCGATACGCGGGGCGAAAGCTTCTCGGACCAAAGCACGGCGTTGTTTTCAATCGGCATAAGGTGCGGATCAGTTTGCAGTTGCAGGCGAATGTCAAACTCGACATCTTCTTCGGCAAGTGTAGCGACCATCGCAGCGCGTAGATAGTCGTCAGGAGGGCGAAAAGGAAGCCGTGGTATCGAAGTCCGTTTCTTTGACTTCGGCCATACCGAGTATTGCATCGCTTGATCTTCTCCCAACAGATACGGAACACAACTAAAATAGGGAGCTTCAAACGGGCTGCTCTGCGTCTTAATCCACAGCGACTGCATGATGAGGTCCAGTATGTGTGGACGCTGGAAGTTGACGAAATAGAAGAGTTGTGCATTCTTCAGGCTCTCGATCTGCAACTGCGCGTTTGCCCTGGTATCCGGCGTTACGAAGGTCGGCGTGGAAACGCCGAACATGTCTTGCGTAAACTTCTCCTCATCCATCAATTTTGATCCGGGTACACCCATCAGCTTGATGCTAATACTCATGAAGCCCACATCATCGATGTCCGGCGTAACGTAGGGACCGGGACCGGAAAAACGCACCCATGCACGGTACGTCTGCGGCTGCGCGTAGATGCCATGCCGTAGCTTTGCGGGAAGATCGTCGTGAACGATAAACTCCCCGCGCACAATGCCTTGCGTCTTCGTGTTCCCCCCTCGCTCGAACCCTCCGGGCTTCCAAAGCTGACGCATCTGCGTTTCAAAAGTGGAAATGATCGAGTCGAGGTACGCTTCTTCATCTGGAATAGGCTTCTCCTCGGCAATTTTCATGCCCTCGTGCGGGCGATTCATGTTGATTAATGCCGTAGTCAAGTTTGCGATCGGATCGCGAAGCACAGCATCGAACGCTGGTCGGAAAAAGGGATCAAACCGACGTTCTACATGCAAAAGAAAGGTAGCTGTATCACTCAACCAATTCAAAAAAGCTGAGCCGGTGTTGGCTAGTGGCACTGGGCGACTAGTGTTTGAATTCATGGCTGAAATGGTTTAAATAGGAATTGCGTTAGCGTAGCGGTGCATGAGCAATTTTTAGATTGCAAAGCTGTTTTTTAAAAGAAAGGTTTTTATCAGGAAGAGGCCAGGAATCGAATTGCTTTGATACCAGGCATAAAAAAGTAGGCTCCGCCACGCACCTGCACAAATCTGGGCAAATCTTTGACACATTGCCTTACGGGTGTCGCCTGGACTGTAAATCGGCCGGAACTCACCTCTTCGTTTCGTCCGCGATCGCCAATCAGCGGATCCGTATCGCTGTACAAGCCATTAAATTTCGGGTTATTCATCCAGGCTTGCTGGACGAACTCAAACTGGCGACTGATATTCGCGCTGATGCAGACAAAGTGTAGTCCTCTCTCGCCAGATGCCTCGGTATTCAACATTTCCTGGGGGTCCAACGAGGCCGCAATAGGCTTCCCATAGCTGCGACCTCGCCGCAAGAGCCGATGGGTCTTGTTCACCGCGATCGACTTTTGTGTACCTGGTTGGGGATCGAGCGAGTCACGGGGATTTGAACGCCGAATATGGGCACCCAACGGACATTTGAAGCCGTACGGGTCTGAGCGATGGTAAGCAAACTCATTCTGATCTTCCATATCTGAATTGTCCTGGTCTGGTGCTTCCACCAACGGCGTACCATCGGGCCAACGCCCCACCATTTTGGCAGCCAACTTAAGGCGAGCTTCAGGAGCGCTGGCGCCATCTGTTTTTTGGGTCACATCATCCAAAGACCGCCAGAATTCCTGAACCTTTTGACTCAGTTGTCTGAAAACCAAATAGCTCCCGTTGCGCCCCAGATCGTGTCCTCCAGAACCATTCCGCCCATTTTGTAAAAGATTCTGTCGATCTTGCTGAGCGCTTACTGTCGGTGTTTCTGTAAACAGACCATATTCATTGGGATAGCCAAGAATAAACTCTCCGGCTTTGATGGTGTTGTCTGGCGACCCCACTCTACTGAGTCCCTCAATAATGGGTTGTCCGATCGCATCTCGAAATCCGAAGTGCTCCCTAGAACCACCGTGTTCATCTTTCAAAGTAAAGGTTTCTAATTTGTGGATCTGCTCAACGCTACCACTAGCGAATGCTCCAGCAAGCGCTTCGTAGATCGTAGTGAGCCTAGCTTCATCCATTGCATACAGCATCAGCAGGATGTGGACGGATGCCGAATTCGTTCCACCCCAATCCCACAGCTCGGGGGCATTGTCTCCGCGATCTCCAAGAAAGCGACTCTTATAAGGGGCAGTCATGCCCTCCCGAAACTCAGTTGGGAATGTGTCTAGCGTCTGTTGATCGAGTCCCAACGCCTTTAAACCTTCAAAGGTAAAGGCAATATTCAGGCAGGTTTCTGAGGGACGATCCTGACCATTCTGGATTTGATCGCTCAGCGTACTGAGCCATCGTCGGGTGGCAACAGCGTCCCGGATACCTAGCAAGACAAAACAGGCGGCATCTAGATTAGAATAGCCCCGGACGATAATGCCTTGAATATCTTGAAGTTCGAGGGTTTCCATAATGCGAGTGGTCCTTAAGAATTAGATTCTGGTGATCGCGCTTTTTGCCTGCCGACCATTGGATTACAATCGACGCAGCCACGCTTCTGTTTCTTGTTGGTTCAAAGTTCTGCTCAGGCTGGCGCGAATCTGGGCGTTGTTACCCAGGTTGACAGCCGTAAGTTGGGGATAGGCGGTGTACCAAACCTGAGTCACAATCTGATGTTGGCGTAGAAAAGTCTTGAATGCCTGTTCATCTTTCGCGCCGTCCAAGACGAGCCACCGTGTTTTGGGATACCCCACACCGTTGCTAAACACCGCATTCAATCCCCAGGCAACCTTGTTGATGAAATCATTCATGTAGCTTTCCAGGCTGCCGTCATAGTTACTCATAAACAACACTCGCCGCCCTTCATCGATGATGATCCAGCGGGCAAAGTGAATCGTGTCTACCCCGTCTAGGTTGAGCATCGGCACCCCTGCAAGGTTACCGTTGTTGAAGATATGGCGAGAAGTAAAATTAACAAGCCATAGGAGAACTCTTACCGTCGTCAGTCGGAACAAGCCGGGTTTGATTAACCCCACGGCACTGAACTGATTCTGCACCACATGATCTTCCCGGATAGCCAGTTCGTCTCTTTCCCTACTGCTGAGCCTGCCCCTATCCTGTTGAGCATCTCGCTCCTCCTTGTAGCGCAGAATTGCAGCGTAAATGGGAGAAAATGGTAAAAAGACCAATAACCCGACAAGGATAAGCAGAAGACCCGCAATGAAATGGATTGTTTCTCCAACACGCCACTCAAAACTGGGTGTCACTGGAGTTAAAGCCCAATTGAGCGATCGCTCCCCTTTGACAAAGTCTCGAATTACCTGACGCACCCTCATTCCATCCCAACCTAACCAATCCTGTTTTGCCTGTTGCCGATCCAGAAAATCTTCGATCTGGTCACGCAGTTTAGCCTCCCGATGAACCTGCTGTACCGTCCGTCCAACCGTATTGACATAGAACGCTTGGATCTCTACACGATGGGTGTGGAGATAGGCTAAACGGCTCTGCCGAGTACGCTCACCTGGAATTGGATACCCCTCGCAGTGACTATATATTTGATCCAGACCCTCCCCTATGGCATCCACGAGATCGTTGAAATACCCCTCTAGAGGAGCATCAATTTCGCTTGAGAATACAAGGCTTGGTTGAATCACCTTATTATCTAGATCTCGGGACTCTTCAAGAATCACAAATCGGGCAAAGTGAACCTGACTGAACTTCACGAAGGGAATAATATTATTCAATTCGACATCTTCGCTCATCATCCCCAACAATTGCTTGAGATTGTCCATGCTGTCAGGTTTGATCTTTGTTATGATTGTGAGTGGAACTTGGTGTGTCATGATCCATAACTCAGTTTCAATAAGTGAATTTTTGTAGGCTTTTCAAAGTAAATAATGTTTGGCTCCTGCCGATTTTTGCAAATGCCCCCAAAGTAAGTTATTAAGATCATTGTCTTCTCCTAGTTTAATATTGGCAATGATAATCAGTGCAATTTGATGTGACATAAGACCCAAGAAATTGCGACAAAAAATCCATCTAATTAGGATGAAAGTTGTTCTGCAAGAAAGGAGGTTTTAGAACTCAAGAATAAACTCTAAAACTCGTGTTTTTTCCCAGAATGCGTAGCCTAGATAAAGGTCTGGTTCAACCCGCCGAATCTCGTCTCTAATTTTCTGAGCCACAAATGAGGTTTTGGAGTAGTCTAAAATGATAGCTTCTTTGCCATCTATCCAGCTATCCCCTTTGTATATTTCAGCTTTAATTAACTTAAAGCTGAAGGGTGTGATCTTATTTAGCAAAAACCCCTGATCTCGATGGAAGACTTTTCCATGCCAAAACATCAACTTGATTAGGGATGAAAGTGGCTGTTCTAACAAAGAGCCAGCTGCAACAATTGCCGTACCCTTGCTATCACCATCTGGTATTACATCAGCTAAACTCTTCTTGTAAACATTATCTAATTCGACCTGGGACATTTTCATTAAATCTGCTTTTGTAATTCCCATATTATGATGTCACCTCAAAATTTTAACTCTAAGTACAAGCATCATACTAAAGTTGTCATCAATGACCTTCAAGCTTCTAAAAAAAAGTACATCCATCAACGGTATCACTACCTGAATTCAACCTTAAGTACTTGTTAGGAGTATAAAAAATTCAGAAGCCAAGCTCAAGAGATGATTTTTCTGTATAATTGGTCATTTTTTCGGTTCTGCTTAATGCAAAAAAAGTTAATATAAAAATTTATAAGTTTTTGCATAAGTAATTGGTTTTGAATCGTTCGTCTTTCGTATACTTATCACAAGGCTTTAGTTGGTTTTGGTGGGGAATGAGCACGATCTTAGTGCTATTCTCACTAAAATCGAAAAAATGACCAATCGCACAAAAAGATTATCTCTTGAACCTATATTTATAGTTTCTTATATTTTTAATGAACGAGTGTTACAGCCAATAGTAATCAGGGGCAGCTCTATAGGGTTGATCTGTCTCTCAAACCTAAAAAAGCATTAAGTGAGTACCGCAAAAGCTTATAAAGAGGAAGAAATGTGGCAATGGCTACTGACTACATTCTGTTTATACACGGTGTTAATAACCGGGAAGTGCGCGAACAGCCCGAATACGCCGATCAATTTTTCGCACTCATGCAAAAAAGTATCTCCGATCGGAAACGAGACCTCAACAAGGTAGCTCTCTACTGGGGTGATGTTAACAAAGATGCAGAGGCTAAACTTTTAGCACAACTACAAACTTCACCCCTTTGGGAGCAAATCTGGTTCAGAACATTCCGTGAAAGGCAGCTTCTACAGTTCGTGGGAGATGCAGCACTCTACATTAGCAGCTACGTCGGCTCCAAGGTTGTTAATGTGCTGAAAACACAGGCTCTAGAAGTGATAAAAAATTCTCAGCCTGATGACCGCCTGCACCTGGTTACACATAGTTGGGGAACCGTTATCCTGTTTGACATATTGTTCGCTGGTCGTTGGGACGATCCTAAAATACCTGGTCACGATGATGTTATGGCTATTCGCGATACCATCTTTGGGATATCTGGGAAAGATCCTAATCCGCTTCAAGGCATCCAACTTGCTAGTATTCACACTATGGGTTCACCTATCGCTATCTTCAGCCTGACTGACGTGGCACCGGGTAGGAATGTTGTTGAAGGTGTTCCATCCAGCTCTAGTGGTCATGACATCACACCAAAGCTACAACTGCTACTAGAGCGCCTTCACCAAGCGCGACAAGGGGAAAAGCTACCCTGGAGAAATTTCGTTCATCCTGGCGATCCTGTCGCTTACCCACTAAACGAACTAATGACTAGCCTAGTGGATGGTGATAAACAATACTTAGATATTGTAGATATCATCACTCACGAAGCAGGATTGTTCGACTATTTGACTGAACCCTTTAGCCAAACAGCCTTAGCCCTACTGCATGGTGGCGATGCTCATGGTAGCTACTGGCACAGTGAGAAAGTCGTTCAAGAAATCAGCAGTGTTCTGAAAAGAGGCGTTACTGAATTGCAAGATGATTTAGGCTCTGGCAGAGAGGTAGTTTTTCCTAGTGGCAAGGGAGGTTTATGAAAAAGGCACGTGTCATTCTTATAGGCTGTATGATGCTTCTTGCCTTGATGCTGCTCATAGGCGGCTTTTACGGAACACCTATAGCTTTAGCTGCTGAATACAATCGGACACCTACAGCTCAGACCAACGAATACAATCAAACATCTGCAGATCCAGAGGCAAACGCCTGCAAAGACATCGGTTACTTGCCAGCCAATCCGAATCTGACTGAGGCAGAAAATCGTGGTCGTTGCACTTGGTATCTTTGGACTGGGGGTAACGAGAAGTTCTATCGTTCGCTGACATTAAGCACGAACGGAACTGTGGATTTACTGAAATTCATCGACTCACGTCAGCACGATCAACGGTTCGATCGGTTTGGCACAATTAATGACCCAGGATGTGAGAAGGCAACGCAGCCGGACAAGTACGGTTTATGGCTAGATAAGTGTAATAATGACCCGCACTCAACTGGCATCATGGGCGTGCGTAAGTTCGAGAACCCGAACTTCGTCCCAGCTAAATGGGATGCTCAAAAGTATTTCAAAGATCCAGCCATTGAGCCTCCCTACCGGATCGGGCTGGCTTGTGGTATCTGCCATGTGGCATTTAATCCACTCAACCCACCCAAAGACCCGGAAAAACCGTTGTGGGAAAACCTGGTATCGGCACTCGGCAATCAGTACATTGAGGAAGGCAAGTTATTTGCTGGCGACCTTAAGCCAGATAACTTTATCTGGCAAGTAATTAATGCACAGCCGCCGGGTACGTCCGACACTTCTCGGATTGGCACCGACCACATCAACAACCCAAATGTGATTAACGCCATCTTTAATTTAGGCGATCGCCCCAAGTCTGAAGAGGTGATGAACGATGGCACAAAGCAGGCGGTGAATCACATCCTTAAGGATGGTGCTGACTCGATTGGTGTCAAAAATGCCTCGTTGCGCGTCTACGTCAATATTGGTATGTGTTCTGACTACTGGCTGACTCTCCACGATCCTTTAGTAGGGAGAACTTCACAGCGACCCTTTGATATCAATACGGCGAGAAAGGAATGCAAAGACTGGAGAAAGACAGAAGCACGCATGGCAGATGCAGAAGCATTCCTGAAGACTCAAAATCCGATGCACCTTAAAGACGTGCTGGGAGGAGGGGCTTTACTAACCAAGGATGAGTCGATGCTAGAACGAGGAAAGGTTGCCTTTGCAAGTAGTTGCGCGCAGTGTCATTCCAGCAAACAGCCACCTACAGATATCGCTATTGATCCAGATAAGGCTAAACAGTGGTACCTAGAATCTGTCCGGAGTGCTGATTTTCTCGATCACAATTTCTTATCAGACGATAAGCGCTACCCAGTTACGGAGATCGGCACTAATGCCGAACGAGCACTAGGAACTAATGCAATTGAGGGGCATATCTGGGAGCAATTCTCGTCCAAGACTTACAAGGAACTTCCTTCAGTGGGTCAACTGACACTTGACAATCCCTTTGATGAAAAGAAACCAATCAAATTCGACATGCCAGGTGGTGGTCGAGGTTATTACCGAACACCAACACTCATCAGCGTTTGGGCAACAGCACCACTTTTGCACAATAACTCGTTGGGAGAATACAACAAAGACCCTTCAGTAGAGGGACGTGTAGCAGCCTATATGGATGCAATGGAAAAACTCCTCTGGCCTGAAAAGCGTGAGAGGATAATCCAGAGGACAACTCAGGACAGCTCTTTAGCACTTCCTCTTGGAATAAAGGTTCCGATTCCTAAAGGCATGCCTATTGACTTGCTAGCAAATATAGATGTGAGGGAAGCGCTTTCGCGGCTAGATCTCAAGAGAGGATTGCAAAACTTAGATTTTTCTGGTGGACCTAAGGCTAAACTTGCAAGCATACTTTTAGAAGCGAACCAATCTCCTGATTTTGTTAAAGATAGGGGACATACTTTTGGCTCAGAGCTATCAGATGAAGACAAGAAAGCACTCATCGAGTTTGTGAAAACTTTCTAGTTAAAGAGGGAGTAGCGCTCGTTGCTTAGCTCGGAGGTTTTCTCCAACAA
>JAFAVL010000744.1 GCA_019242465.1 Chroococcidiopsidaceae cyanobacterium CP_BM_RX_35
GCCCTTTGGCGGCAGGTCGCCCAAACAAAGTTCTGCCCGTCAGCAAGATATCCGGGCGGCTGTGGGCAAAATGAGCATCCACTAAGAAGTATTCTTGCTCTGCGCCACAGCTAGAGTTAACGGTCGCCACTTCCGAATGCCCCAATAGTTTGAGCAGTCGGGTTGCAGCTTTACTCATCGCTGTATTGGAGCGAAGCAATGGCGTTTTCTTGTCTAGGGCTTCCCCTGTCCAAGAAATGAACACCGTGGGAATGCACAAGGTGATCCCGTTATCGGTTTCCATCACATAGGCAGGGCTGGTGACATCCCATGCGGTGTAGCCACGGGCTTCAAATGTAGAGCGAATACCGCCACTGGGAAAGGATGAACCATCCGGTTCGCCTTGCACCAGCACTTTGCCGGTAAATTCGGTGATCACCGAGCCGTCGCTTTGCACTGAAATAAACCCATCGTGCTTCTCGGCGGTGATGTTGGTCATCGGATAAAAAACGTGAGCGTAATACAATGCGCCCTTAGAAATCGCCCAGTCTTTCATGGCTGCGGCAACGATTCCTGCTACAGACACATCCAGCTTTCCACCCATCTGAACGGTGTTCTTGATCGACTTAAACACATCTTTGGGTAGACATGCTTGCATTTTACTCAGGGTAAATACGTCGGTTGCCCATAGTGCTTCTAAGCGGCTGGGAGTTTTAGGGGGAAGCTTTTCACGATCGGTGACTTGGCAAATTGCCTGGAAGCGAAGTTCGTTACCACTCATACTTATCTTTCCTTTAGAAATGAAATCAAAAACGGGTGTGCGTGATGAGAAAGTCTTTTCTACCAGTCGCCATCAATAAACCTGTGGGACGAAGAACTGCTCATTGTGCGGTGATCGCACGTAGTCACAAGCAGGCTTGCGCGGTGGTAATACTAGAGGTTCCGGGGTCATATCCACGTAGGGAATCTTACTGAGGAAGTGGCCGATGCAGTTGAGACGGGCACACTTTTTATCGTCGGCTTCAACGGTGAACCAGGGCGCTTCGGGAATGTTGGTGTGAGCAAACATGGTGTCCTTCGCTTGGGAATATTCCACCCAGCGATCGCGCGACTCCAAATCCATGGGACTCAGTTTCCATCGACGTGCTGGATCGGTAGTGCGAGATTGAAACCGCCGCTCCTGCTCGTCATCACTCACCGAGAACCAATACTTCAGCAAGATAATGCCAGACCTGACCAGCATTCGCTCAAATTCGGGACAGGTTTGCATGAATTCCCGATACTGTTCATCGGTACAAAACCCCATCACATGCTCGACTCCGGCACGGTTATACCAACTACGATCAAAACAGACAATTTCGCCTGCTGCGGGCAGATGGGACACATACCGTTGGAAGTACCATTCGGTTTTTTCGTGATCGCTCGGTGTTCCCAGGGCTACGACTCGACAACCGCGCGGATTCAGCGGTTCGGTAATGCGCTTAATCGTGCCGCCTTTACCTGCGGCGTCACGCCCTTCAAACAGAATTACAATCCGAGCGCCCGTGGACTTTGCCCAATACTGTAGCTTCACCAGTTCTACTTGCAGACGGGTCAGCTCTTTCTCATATTTTTTATTGGTAAGCTTAAAATCGTTTTCGCGCTCAGTGATGGGGTAAAGGACTTTCAGTTCTGTACTTTTGAGCTTGGCTTTTTTGTGTTTCTTGTCTTTCTTCTTTTTCTCCTTAATTGCGAGATGGGCTGATGCTGGAGCGGAGGGTTCTGCAATCGTAGTGGTAGAACTCCTGCCGTTGAGAAGGTCGGGTTCCATAGTTGTTTCTCCAGTAACTGAAATGATTATGGGACCGGTAACAACAAACCTAATCAAGACGAGTGAAACATAGGCTTCAAGAAAGTCTGCACTGATTGATAGTGGAGAAATTTTGCTGCGAAGCCATCTGCGACCCAATCTGTCAAGCTGACACTGCTAACTCGAAAACTTTCTCGACAGATGTAACAATTAGAGCAAACAAAACCTTATTTGGATAAGGCTTGAGCCTCTTTTAAGGTTATAGTAAGGCTTATAGTAAGAATAGGAAATTAAAATATTTGTATCAGAGACTACAAAGTACGATAAAAAGTAGAAAATCTGGCGTTGCTAAATAGATTGTTGATACGAGGTAAAATCTGCTTTAATCAAAAAGTAGATTACTTAAATAATATAGTATGAATTGTCCTCATTGTCATTCCGACAAAGTTCGTAAATACGGAGTCATTAAAGGCAAGCAAAGATACCATTGGCAAGAATGTGATCGCTATTTTCAATCTACTTATGAACAGACCGGATATCATCCTGATGTCAAAGAAATTTGTCTCAAGATGTATCTAAATGGAATGGGATTTCGAGGGATTGTAAAGAATCACAGGAATTCATCATACGACGATCATGAATTGGGTCAGAGAATCGGGAGAGAAGTTATCTGAAGATGAAGAAGGAGATCCACCGCTCATTGCCGAGCTTGATGAACTTCAGACTTATGTGGGTCAGACTTATGTGGGTCAGAAAACTGATAAAATTTGGATTTGGACGGCAGTCAATCATTATCTGCTAGGGATCTTAGCAATGGAAATCGGAGATCGCAGTGGCAAAACTTTTGAGAAACTCTGGGCGAGAATTAAAGTCTGGGACTGCCGGAGATATCTCACAGATGGATATTGCGTTTACGTTAATTTCATTAACCCCAAAAAGCATTTAGTGCAACCAAAAACTCGAATGACTAGAGTTGAGGGAGAGAATACTAGGTTAAGACATTACTTGGCTCGTTTACATCGTGCTACTCTATGTTACTCAAAATCTAAGGAGATGCTGAAAATTTCAGTTTGTCTGTTAATGCACTACTTGAGATGCAAGCAAGTTCCAGTTTCTACTTGATCAACAATCTATTCAGCAATGCCGTTTATCGAATCTGGTCAACGCACCTACCATCGATTGCGGCAACAACTGACGCTGACTGTCCATCCCTTCGCCCTCTCAGATAGTAGCTTCAAGACCACGTTCGAGATCAAAGCCCAGCTAGAGCAACTGCTGCTGAAACTGAAGACTCTCCTGAACACACACCAACTAGCAAAGGCTGCCTCAGCTTTGAATAAATTCCAGCAACAAATTCCGGCTTTAGCAGTGGGAGTCAATAGTTGGTGGCAGTGGGTGCAACACTCCCTCTCTCTGGAAAATCTAGCTACACCTTTAACTAACTGGTTGCTGGGTCAACTGCTGCCAAAAGTCTACTGGCAACTGCAATTAAATAAGACCAAATCTCGCTCGCAGCGGAGAATTTACCGTCTCGCTCATCGCAGCGCTCATCGGGCGCTGCTCACTCACGCCTTCACCACCACTTTCTCAGGCGATGAGTTTAGGCATTGGCAGGATTTGGCTAAGCAAATGGCAAGCAAATTTCATCGAGCCTCTTCTGCGGTAGAAGGGCGTAATGGTTACCTCTCAAACAGGCATCATACAGCCAGAGGCTTCTGGGCTAATCATCTCCCAGTCTTGACTGTCATTCATAACTTTGACTTGAAGCGTTCTGATGGTACCACTGCTGCTCAACGGCTATTTGGCAGACAATTCCCAAACCTCTTCAGTTGGGTGATGGAACAGATGGGTGAGTTACCCCAACCCAGAATCTCTAAAAAATCAGCAAGAGCTAAAAGTCCTACCCTGCAAAGTGTCCCGGCTTAGATTGGTAGCCGATTATGTCTCTTCAGTGACTACAGAAGATTGAGGTCAAATTTCATCAAATTTAACGAGGTTAAGTGAACATGTACCAAAGACACGAACTGCAAAATACTCTTTCTCAAGAAGAGTTTGTCCAAACCTTACAACTAAGTGTTCTATCTGAAAAGGAAGAGTACACAGAAGATGAAGCCGAGCGTTTCCAGGAATGTCTTCAGTTGATGGAGCAAGGCAAGTCTTATGATGAAGTCGCAGAGTTGATGCAGCAAAATGATATTGTCCCCAGCGCTTCTCCTCAGCCCGCTGAATCAGAATCCCTAGCCCCGGACCAAGAAGCAAAGAACGGTAAAAAGCCGTCAGTCAAACCCCTAGAGTTTTCTGAACTCCTCTCCCTTACTAAAGAACTTGGTTGTAGTGCCTCTCCGAAAGAAGCCATCAAACTACTGGAAGCCTGTGGCCTATCTAGCGAAGCTGAACAGTTCAACCAAGAGGAGTGCGATCGCTTCCTCGAAGCCTGCGACCTACTGAAGAACCAAGGTAAGACTTATGAGGAGATAGCAGCCCACTTTGGTGCTGATAGGGAAATTGAGATAGCGGCAGACATGGAATCAGCAACCGAAGAAGTGGCATCAATTCTAGACCAGAGTGGGAATGGGCTGGTCAGTGAGATGATGCGGTATAAAGCTAAAGCTGATGTCAGTGCTGCACCATTTCAGTACCTCGGATACGTAGCCGAAGAACTCGGTTCACCTGAGTTTAAGGAGAACATGCAGCGGGTGGAGGAGCTAGTGAAGGGCAAAGTTGAGGGAAAGTCTCAGGCACGGACGAGGCGAATCCTTGGGGAGATGCGAGTGATACCGCCATCGCCCTCGCCATTGAACGCCTTGCCTGGAGCCTCCGAGGATGGCTTGACGAGCGACTAGAGGTGGAACTGGCTCAAGAGCGTCGTACTATTGATATCCGCATAGAGCAAGCATCGGATGCCAAAGCCGAGCAGTTAGCCAGGAAGAAGCTGAATGCCAGCTTGACCTGGGCAGCAGCGGAGGAAAGGAAAGCTAGAGCGATTAAGCAGACAGGCGACACCCTCCGCAGTGAAGGGCAAAAGTTACTGGGCTGGACAGCGGGTAACTTGTACAAGCTGATGAATAAGACAACCCTGTTCTGCTTGGTATGGAATCCGATGCTAATTTTCTGGGTGGTGATTATCGCCTATGCTGTGCCGACAAAGATGGCATGTCCTCAACCCCATGGAGTGTGTCATGCAGCTAGGAAACTAGCACTGTCTGTCAGGGAAGTTGCTGGGATACCAGGGTTGGTGTTTTCCAAGTTGCGGCTTTGATGTTTCTGGTGCGGCTTCCATCATCTAGCGGAGGTTTGGAAGGCATAAGCCCCTACTAGATGGGACCTCGTTTCTTGGCAAGAGCTTCTCGCTGCGCTTCGTTCGCAACTTTTCGAGCCACCTCGGAAAACTTTTCCGAGGCGTAGGAACCGTGTTGTTTGATGATCTCCATCACCCTTAGGGCGTAATCCTCCGGCTTGGCTACAGCAGCCAGGGTGGTAAAGTAGGTGGGCAGGACTTTCTCATCATTGATCCCGACCTGCCAGGAGCCTGCCTCGTCGGCAAAGAAAATTATCTCGTCGTTACCGATATCGAGCTGTGCCAGCAACTCAAACAGAAGGTCCATGGCGGCATGAACTTCCGCATGATGTCCCTGAGCACTAAGCTCAACACATTTGTCAAACAGCTGATTGCACTCACTGATCCAGAGTTCGGTGCCTTCGGACTTCTCCATGAAGTTCTGGGAGTTGACCTGAAAGGACTCGTAGTATTGACCCGCCAGACTCTGATTGTGGAAGTTCTGTACAGCGGCAAGTAGCCGATTTGGTGCCATGCCCTGGCTTCTGGGAGACTGTAAGTCAAGCGTTGTGAAGTCCACATACGCGCCAAAAACGGACACCACATCAGAGGCAGACAGCGTCTGGTAGGCATCACGAAGAACCTTCAGCAGCTCTTCTTTCTTCCGCTTGCGGAGTGTCGGCTCAAGTGTTTCCCAATCAATTCGTTTTCTAGCCATAGCCAGCCTTGGTCCTTTAAGGCTAATATTTAAGGTGGGATAATACCTAATACAAAGACTTCAGCCAATGAAGTGATTTTACCATTCCTCGCTAGCACCACAGCTGTTGTCCTATAAAAGAGACTGTCTCATTGTGTCCTGCTTTACACTGTTAGCCCCGAATCCGAGATCGGTGTGCAGTTTGAGTCGATTGCTCACCGCTATGAGCACCTCAGTCTGATGATTGCCTCCGACCATCCCTTTCGAGAATAGGACTGCATCTTTGCTGATACGACGATGGCAGTGGCGGCTATCGACCGACTTGTACATCACTCTACAATTATTGAAAATTTTGAAAAAAACTGGAGTTTTGACTCCTAACAGCTTCTTAATCGCGATTTGGCAGATGCTCCAGCCACAACTCCAGGTCAGAGAGTGACTGAAGATCGAACAGAACATCTCCCAGAGCTTCGATTCGTTGAAGTGAAAGTTGATTAATCTGGGCAGCAAGTGACTGCGGTAATTCCCCAAAACGACGAGTCAGTAAGTGCAACGTTAACTCTCTTCGTCCTTCCTCACGTCCTTCCTCACGCCCTTCCTCACGCCCTTCCTCACGCCCTTCCTCACGTCCTTCTTCCTTAGCTTCCTGGTAAAACCGCGTCTCCTGAAGTGAAATTCCTAGCATCTCCTCTGCCTCCCTCCGGCTCAAATCTGTAAACTTGTAAACCAAGATTGTGGTAAGCATCTCTATTATGGCTTGGTTTGATGCTTGAGTTGTCTCCTGTTGTGATCGCTCTAACAAAGACCTGGCTACTTCTGCCGTACTTGCTTCACTAACGGTTGTCAACACCATTAATGCCACTTCGATCGGCAACTGCTCAATTTCTCCCAACTCGTCTAAAAACACCCGATGTACCTGGTCGCTATTTAACTGTGCGCGATAGGGGCGTGTTTCTGCTTGCTCTGTGGAGCGAGTTGGATAAATTATTACGGCTTGCCAATCTGTGAATCGACTTCGGTTGCGGTAAAAATATAAAGACGATTCACCAAATAATCGCTCGTACAGCATCTCATCACGCTGGAATTGCACCTCGCAAAAAAATACAATGCCTGGTTCATTGTCAGGAGGTAAAAACACCCCGTCTATCTCAAACTTGGGTTCTTTTACCGCTACCGAGTCAAATTTGTACAGTTGTGCATTTGAGGGTCGTTCTTCTAATAACTCAAACAGCAGCGCTGGAGATTGTTGGAATAACTTATAGAAAATTGAATCTCGACGCACTAGCCTGACATCTCCTTCGAGTTCGCAAGGTTTAGATACGGATTTGATTGCGAATTGGCTTGACCTAATTATATGTCAAATCTGTTAGGAGTTAGTAACAGATTCTGAGCAGTATACATGTTATCTACTTTCAGTTTTGCAAATTTACTCTTCACGGCATTAGGATTAATATTCGCAGGAAACACCAAGCGCTTTGGCTGATTGCACAAAGTAATCGCTTCTTTGAGTCGAGTCAATTTAACTAATCGCCATTTCCGCTCTGAAAATTCCCAAACAGCAACAACACCATACCAATCTTTCAAATCAATCACTGCCTTACTATTCATGTCCTTGCTCTCAAGTAAGAATAAAAACCCCCAACTTACTTCAAAGCTGAGGGTGGAAGAGATATGCGTGTAGAGCATATGAATTTCTTGATGAGGGAAGCTGCTTGAAAAAGAGGATTCTTTCACAAACAGCAAGTAGATTTAGCTAAAAAGCCGGAACTTTTATCTCATTCATCCACTGTTGAGCTAGTTCTTCATTACCTAAAATTTGGGGTTGCTGCTGGAGCCAATTATTAAAAGTTTCACGCGCCTGAAGTGGATTCATACCGTTCCTAACCGCTACATCTAGGCACAGAGCATCAACCATTGCTTTGACTTCTGCTTCACCTAATTGGTTGCTCTTAAGACCAGGAAAGTTAGCTTCCATTGTCGATGCAATCTCTTTGCTGCTATGCCCCGTTAGCTTACCCACTCGCTTAAGCAATTCTCGATTAGGATTTTCAATTGCTGCTGGAGGTGCTGCACTAAGCTTTACCTCGGTAATGGGTGAGAGAGATTGACTACTATCGAAGCTTGTTGCCTTGATTGGGTACTCGACCGTCTCTCGATAAGGCTTGATAGAGCCTTCCGTAGTTACCCAACTTTGTTCTGCTGTTGTTTCAGAGTCGGCTTGCGCCATCTCCTCGGTACTATATAAACCTGATAGTTCTGCTGG
>JAFAVL010000791.1 GCA_019242465.1 Chroococcidiopsidaceae cyanobacterium CP_BM_RX_35
TAGGACAACTGTGTAATCTTTAACTAGAGGCAAAACTTCGGTTAATGCCTTTGTTTGTAACTCAAAACTTGTGCTGCCTTTGTGAGCCAGTATTTCAAAATAAATTGGGATGGCACGTCGCTCCCAAATCAAGCTGACCATCAATAAATTAATTGACTTCCAACTTGTGCGGTCAATAGCGAGATAGAGAACTCGATAATCAGGACAGTTTGCCTTTAACCAACTGGTAAACAGGGGAAACCATAATTGTTCAACCTTTTCTCCCAGCATGGACAAAAAATTTTGCAGTTTGTGACGTCGGCTCTCAAACTGTATTGGTAGAGGCAGGGCGGTTGCTAAAGTTTCCAGCCTGACTGTCTTAATGGATTGTAACAGGTTGATCAGGATTGTCAGCAATAGGTATTGACGAAGTTCTAGTTGACTTTTCAGGTAATTCTGGTAAAATTCAGGCATCGTTTTTAATTATTAGGTCTTTTCAACAGAACTAGACCCTTCCTTCTTTTACCACAAAAGCTGAAACCTTTTCTCTATAGCCCTTTCAGCCACTTTGATACCCCTTCAGGAGAATGATAGACTTTCTCTTATCAGCCCTTGAAACCCGTTGTCTGAAGGTGTTATTTAATCAATATGGTTAGTTAGACCAGTTTCCTTACCAACAGCTCGATGACGTTTATGGGGAATAACTGTTTTGTAAACCTGCCAAAAATCTGTATAAGCGCTCGTCAGATTGTTGATAAATATCTGGTAAGGAAGCCCATAATTTACGAGCTGATTTTCTCGTTCTATCTCCCAGAAAACAACCAATAATTTGTCCAGAATTACGGTCAATTGCTAGCCAGATATAAACTTCGTTTTTCTTGCTATCAACGAATGACCACATTTCAGTCATGTGGATTGTCAAGGGGGTCTGCTGCAATTAGTTCAATTATTGTTACTCATCCCAGGTCCTGCTGTAAGTAGAGATATGGATTGATTCAAGGGTCTCCTCGACAATCAGTCATTCGTAGTCACTGTCGTAACAGTGCTACACTTTCCTCGTTCGTTGTGAAGGGAGCTGCGCCTCAAACATCAAAACGTGGTCGCTAAGCGCTCACCGAAATGTGGACGGGGTCACAGCTGATAAATCTATTGATGCATCCTTGAATGAGCTATTAATTTTCGCGCTATTTGAAGACAATCGCCTTTCTGGTCTTTAAGCTGTAACAGCCTGGGAATTTTGATACTCCATTTGGTAATTAACTCCTTTGTGGAAAGCTGCCCGAATCCGACCAATCAGTTTTCTGGCAACAGCAACAATCGCTCGCTTCTTCCCAGTTCGAGGATAAAGTCTCTCAAAGAACTCCCCTAATGCTCTATCCTTCTCAATCGCCCGCCACGCACTCTCTACTAGTATTCCTCTCAAGCGGCTATTGCCTTGACGAGTAATATGCCCCCTGCGAATATTTTCACCACTAGAATACTCGCAGGGGGTCAAACCCGTGTAAGAAAATAACTGACGCTCATTGTTGAATTGAGACATATCTCCCAACTCATTGGCAAGAATCCGAGCCGAAAGTGGACCAACACCAGGGGCTGAACGGTAGGTGGCGTCATGAGGATCTGTTTTAGCCTGCTCCTTAATCGCTTGAGCCAGCTTGCAGATCTCTTCATCTAGTTTCTGCCAAATGTTCCAATAGGCTTGAATCACAATTCTCAACTCAGATGCATCTGTACTACTGAGTAGTTCTTTAACCAACTTATGGCTCATCGGTCGATTCTCATCATACTCGATCAGTCCGAGTTGGTGAAATTTCATTCTGATTTGGTTTTTGATTGCCGTTCGTTCTTCAACAAGCTGTTGTCTAGTTCGTGTGAGCATCCGATGTTGTTCTTCGGACTCACTAGGGATGCGGTTGCCTTTTAAGCGCCCTGCCTCAAGCAGAGTCGCCATTTTTTGAGCATCCCGCTTGTCAGTCTTGACACGGTTGTTGGCTGCAACTTCAATTGCAGCAGCATGAACTACTATGTTGTTGATTCCATGTTTCACCAACTGCCGATGTAGGGCAAATCCTGAAAATCCTGCTTCATAAACTGAATGGATGATTGCTCCACTAAAGTATTTCTGCATCTGTTGTGTTAACTCTTTCGGCGATGCAGCCGTTGTCCATTTTTTGACGACTTCTTTGTCACACCTAGCAACTACTGAATAACTTTTCTTGTGGACATCAATTCCTATAAAGACTTCTTTCCCAGTGTAGGAAGTTTGTTCTGTGTTTTTCATATAACACTTCCTTGTCTGCAAAAACTAAACCATCTACAAAAAGTTTGACATTGTTTTTCAACTCATACAATCCATCATAGGAACATCACATTCAATGGTTAACTTACCTTGTGATTTTTCTGAAACCTTGACTTGGCGCGGAGACTGGGCTAGCTTTTGATTGACATAATCTTGCAACCAAGACCAACTGACTTGGGTAACTCTGGCAATTCTTCGTAGTGATATTCTCTCCAGTAAGAGTCGATCAATAAATCGTTTTATTTTCTTTGGTATAATGATTTTAGTCGGATTGACAACAAATTGACGCTCGCAGCTTTTACATTGATATTTCGACTTGCCGTGGTAAACTGAACCATTTTTAATCAAATGCTCAGAGCCACAGCCAGGACAAACTTGTCATGGAAGTTCTTCACACTTTCCCTGATGTAATTCTATCGACTCTCGTGTTAATTCAGATAGTAGCAATACGAATGAGTAAAATAAGAAAGCTAAAACTGTTGTCATCGAAAATACTAATTTGTTGCTGACTATTTGAAGATTATTTGCATTAGCTAATATTATACAGGATGCTGATGGGGCAAAGGTTCGACCTCACCACTACTTCCATATCACTACCCATCGGCTTTCAACCTTTGGTTTGCACTGCCGATATAAAGCTCTAGCAAGTTCCGATGAAATCTGATGATATGCAACCGAGCAAAGCTTCTATGACCGACCGCTCCAGTACGAATCTGCTACTCACGAAGCGCCACGTGGCAATGGCTCTGATTTTCATTGCGGGTTATGTTGATGTGGTAGGCTACCTCACCTTGTCAGGCGTTTTTGTCGCCTTTATGAGTGGGAACTCCACATTATCTGGCTTGTACTTGGGGCAGGGCAAAAGTGTTGCTATAGCTAAAGTGGTGTTGCCCATTCCCATCTTTATTCTGAGCGTGGGAGTCGGTTCCTGGATGATGCATCGCGATCATGGCTTACGGATTCTGTTACTGCTTCAGGTCGCGCTACTGACGACATTTGCGGTAATCAGCAACAGTGTCATGCCGAATGCCCAACCTAGAGGAGACGCATGGATAGTCCTCACGCTGACGGGTGTATTCGCCATGGGTCTCCAAAACGCAGTTGTTCGTCAAATTGGTAAAGATAGTGTGGGGTTGACGTATATTACGGGGATGCTTGCTGCTTTGGGGGTGCATTTGGCGAGTTGGCTAGACCGTTCAGAACCGCAAGCAGGGGTGCACATCGGCTTGCTAGCAAGTTTGTGGCTCAGCTTTCTGGCTGGTGCGACTCTTAGCAGTTGGCTCTCGCTAAAGTTTGGAGTCACCTTACTTCCACCGCTCATCATGCTGCTAGTTCTACTGCTCCTGGACTTTCGCCGTCCATTGCTAACTTCGCTGTAGCAGCAGCGATGTGAGGTTCTGATCTACTTTGTGGCTCAATGGGGATTCCAGGGAGTTAAGTGAGAAGGGAAGCGTAACAAAGTTGAATCTCAAGACCTATCAAACAGGCATTTCCTTGACGAAAAAAGCTATGCACTCTATTGAACGGCATTTAGAACGTCATCCACTCTTGCCCAAATGGGATATCCTCATCCGACCGGCATGAGAGGTAATTCTTTTCTTAGAAAGCGCCTTAAGTCGTCAAACCGGGAGCGGCAAGCCTGACACTGATAGCGCTGACGATAAGGTTGAGTCTCATCAAAACCTCGTTTGACAACATGAAGTGAATTACATTTGCTACAAGTTACTCCTTCTGACCATCGGAGCTGGCGCACGGTTTCATAGCACTTTTGTTCGTCAATCAAGGTTTGGAGGTTAATCAGCACAGGAATGATCAGGCGAAGGAAAGTTCTCAAAGCTAGTCAGAGTAGGTATTATACCCTCCTGACTGCCACTTGATCTCTAGATCCCTGGAATCCATAAAGAGCCAAAGACAATTGCAAGACACGTTAGGTGCAAGGTCTACTTGAATACCAAGCAGTAAGGCATGTCACGATGATGTCGTAATTCTGTACAAGCT
>JAFAVL010000760.1 GCA_019242465.1 Chroococcidiopsidaceae cyanobacterium CP_BM_RX_35
GAAATAGGCGTAACTCCTTAGCATATTCTTCCCCTGTTAAAACCTTGGCGTACAAGTTCATTTCCCGAACAGTACTAGCTTGTGTCCTTTCAACTCTCCAGCTATACTTTTGGTAACGCATTTGTACATAAATAGATGGTGCGGCTGAAACAATCATTAGCAGTGGCACCCACCAGGCAATTGTGGCAGAGAATGATACAGAGGGAACAAAGGCAAATAAGCCAGTCAGTGTGCTTCCAACGATCACTGCGAGTTGCTTTAGCCGCTGCAAAGCATTTTCAGACAGTTGCACAATGTTCAAAAGCTCAGGAGTCTCAAATAAGGTAATATCATCGAAATTAGCTACCTTGGAAAGCACCTGCGCTTGGACATAGCCTTGAGTGCGATCACGTAAAGAAGACATTGCAAACACACTGACTGTCCCAATTGAGTCAACCAGCAGATTGAGGATAATTAATCCAACGATACTCCACAGCAACCTCGGCTGAGAAAGTACCAGCGCGATTATATTTGTCGTCTCGTGCGTACCAAATAGGTGTGAAACTTCATCAATCGCGATTTTATTCAAGAACAGCACAGCAGCAGGTCCAGCACCACCAACCAGATTTAGTAAGACCAGATGACGTAGCTCAATTGGTGCTGCCTGAATTACCATCAGAATGCTACGCCACAGAGCTTGAAATGGAGTCAATTGGATAGGTTGCATTAGAAGTTATGCAATGTTTTCAAGTTTTTAAACAATCTGGATAAATCTGGGGTTTTGTGCTATGCTTGATAATTAATAAAAACAATATATGTTTCTAAAAGTTTGGTATTCAGAAGCTTTCTACCTACTAGCAGCGCAAATATTTCCATCATAAGCCATCAGCAAAAGTACTTTTAATAAAAACCAGTGGATATCATTCCAATCCTTAAAGAGGACTACAAAAAATTTCCCAATGATTCAGACATATAGCATCTATGCTGAAAATGTCTACTTCCAAGATCCGCTCAACCGTTTCCATGGACTTGAGCGATATAAGCAGATGATTGCTTTTATCAAAACCTGGTTCATCAAGCCAAAGCTCGATTTACATGACATTCGGCAAGTAGAAAACACAATAGAAAGCCGTTGGACTTTGAGCTGGACTACTCCTGTTCCCTGGAAGCCTCGGATCGCTATTCCTGGTTGGAGCGAGTTACAACTCAACACTGATGGGTTAATTACTTCCCATATTGACTACTGGCGCTGTTCCCGTCTTGACGTGCTAAAGCAGCACTTATTTTTTGTGCAGAATCGCTCTTAGAGTTAGAACCATTACCCCCTTCCTAACACAGTTTAGTATGACGGCTTCCTCCTCTGGGTCAACCTATTCCAGATTTCTGCACAGCTTACAGGTTCCTCCTCTGGAAAATGGCGATCGCCTGACTCGAATTGAATTCGAGCGGCGCTACAACCTCATGCCACACGTCAAGAAAGCTGAACTGGTGGAAGGAATTGTCTACATGGCATCACCCCTGCGTTTTGCACCACATGCCGAGCCTCATGGAGATTTAATCATCTGGCTAGGCAATTACAAAGTTGCTACACCGGGCGTGAGAATGGGTGACAATCCTACTGTTCGACTCGATCTAGACAACGAACCCCAACCCGATGTTGTTCTACTAATTGATGCCAGCTTTGGCGGACGGTCTTATTTGGGGGCAGATGGTTACATTGAAGGCGCACCCGAATTGGTGGCTGAGATTGCTGCCAGTAGTGCCGCCATTGATTTAGGAGACAAGAAGCGTGCCTATCGTCGCAACGGCGTGCAGGAATATGTGGTGTGGCAGGTGTTCGAGCAGAAGATTGACTGGTTCAGCCTGCAAAATGGGGACTACGTTTCGCTGTTGCCCGATGAGGCAGGCATAATTCGCAGTCGAACTTTTCCAGGATTATGGTTACACATAGCAGCCATGCTAAATGGCGATATGTCACAGGCTTTAGCCGTGTTGCAAGCAGGCTTAAACTCGACCGAACATCAAGCTTTTGTTCAGCGATTAGCAGAGACTCGTTCATCATGATGCAATTATTTTCTAATCGTGTCGCGCTAGTCAGCGAATACCATTGGGTATTGGTGCTGCTGTTGCAAGGGGTATTTCTGCGAAAGGCATGTCCGTCTAGCTCCCCCACGCCCTGTTCTCAGTCATGCTGAAATCAAAAGGCGAGGGTTAATTTCTAGAAAGAATCGATAAAGTAAAGAAACACAAAACTTTTCTCAGGCGGGGCTTGACTATCTATGCGCGTGATACTTATGACAGGAAAGGGGGGAGTTGGAAAAACCTCTGTTGCCGCCGCCACCGGACTACGCTGTGCCGAATTAGGCTATCGAACGCTCGTCCTCAGTACCGACCCTGCCCACTCTCTGGCAGATAGCTTTGACCTAGAATTGGGACACGATCCCAAGCAGGTACGGACAAATCTGTGGGGGGCAGAACTGGACGCGCTGATGGAATTGGAAGGAAATTGGGGAGCAGTTAAGCGCTACATCACTCAGGTTTTACAGGCACGAGGACTAGAGGGCGTGCAAGCTGAAGAATTGGCAATTTTGCCAGGTATGGACGAAATCTTCGGCTTGGTAAGGATGAAACGTCATTATGATGAAGGTGAGTTTGATGTCCTCATCATTGATTCTGCACCTACTGGCACTGCTTTACGGCTGCTAAGCCTACCAGAAGTCGGAGGCTGGTATATGAGAAGGTTCTACAAGCCGCTGCAAGGCATATCAGTTGCTCTCCGACCCCTAGTTGAACCTATTTTTAGACCGATTGCTGGTTTTTCTCTACCAGACAGAGAGGTGATGGATGCGCCATACGAGTTTTACCAGCAGATTGAAGCTTTAGAAAAAGTATTAACTGACAATACTCAGACTTCAGTGCGCCTCGTCACCAATCCAGAGAAAATGGTGATCAAAGAGTCTCTCCGCGCTCATGCCTATTTGAGTCTGTACAATGTCTCAACAGATTTAGTGATAGCAAACCGAATTATTCCTGATCAGGTAACAGATCCCTTCTTCCAACGTTGGAAGGAAAGCCAACAGCAATACCGCCGGGAAATTCACGAAAACTTTCTTCCTTTGCCAGTTAAGGAAGTTCCTCTCTACTCGGAAGAAATGTGTGGGTTAGATGCCCTAGAGCGGTTGAAGGAAACTCTATACAATGATGAAGATCCAACGCAAGTCTATTACCAGGAAACGACAATTAGAGTTGTACAAGAAAAAAATCAATACAGCTTGGAGCTTTACTTACCTGGAATCCCTAAAGACCATATTCAGCTTAATAAAAGTGGTGATGAGTTAAATATCACAATTGGCAATCATCGTCGTAATTTAGTGTTGCCTCAAGCTCTAGCAGCCTTACAGCCTGCTGGTGCCAAGATGGAGGCAGATTATCTTAAGATCCGTTTTGCTGATATGACTTAGGACTGTGCAGCAGAAACAGGCATTTGAATACCTGGAACAAGGCGAGTATGATAATGCCATAGTTCTTTACCAGCAATATATTGAGGCTAATCCTGATCTACCATCTAACTACTGGCATTTCGGACTAGCTTTGTTACTGGCTGGAGAAGAATTAGCAGCTCAAACTGTTTGGTTATCTGCCTTAGCACAGGAAATAGATTTGGATTTTTCAGAGTTGCTGCGGGTATTAGAAGCCGCAGCAACCAGACATTTCCAGTCTGGCAATATGCAGTTAGCAGAGAGGATTTATTGGCAAATTCTGGAACTGAATCCAGAGCAGGCTGAAGCTCACTACAATTTAGGCAGCACTATTGCTCATCGTGGAGACTATGATGCAGCAGTAGCCTGTTGGCAACGGGCAGTCGAACTTCAACCTGACTTTGCTGACGCCTACCAAAATCAGGGATACGTCCTTCAGAAGCAAAATAAATTTGCAGAGGCGATTCCCTGCTACTTGAAGGTTTTGGAGATTCAGCCTGGGTGGGTTGAGACTCATTACAACCTAGGGATTTGCTTTCACGAGCAAGGCAGGTTAGATGAGGCGATCGCCTGTTTCCAACAAGCAGTTCAGCTCCAGCCAGGTAATGCACAAGCCTATGGTGATTGGGGAAATGCTCTGCTAGAACAAGGTAAACCAGATGAAGCAATCGCCTGTTTCCAGCAGGCAATTCAACGCAATCCAGTCTTTGTGCAAGCTTATTGCCAATTGAGTGACGCTCTGCTACAGCAGGGCAAATCTCATGATGTAATTACCTCTAATGCTGATTTTCTAAAAGTCCTGCAACTTCAACCAGACTCAGTAGATGTCTACTTATATTTAGGAAAAGCTCTAGCTAAAGAGAAAAAGTTTGAGCTGGCGATCGCTTGTTATAGAAAAGCCCTACAGATTCAACCAGATTTAGACAAAATCTATTTTAATTTAGGGAAGACACAGGTACAGCAAGGGGATTTAACTGAAGTGCCAGTTGCTCCTCCAAGTGAGTTTTACGAATCAGCTTGGGACTGGGTAGTTACTCATAACTTAGATACAAGCAACTACATAAGTATTTACCCAAAAAATCAAATCCAGCTTAAAACACCTAAAACAATAGATAAAACCGTAGATTTTGCTTTTAGATTTGGGGCTTATGTTGAATTACCAGCAACATTTGTTGCTGTAATCCCAGAGGGAAGATTTTGGTTAAATCAACATCAAGATCAAACTGCCATAATCACCGCAGACAATAAGCTTTTAGCAGATGTTTCTCCAGATTTTCCTGTTTTAAGTCCAGGTCATCCAGATAAGCATCCAAGCAGACATGCAATTTTCTCCTTAGAAAAGCTGCCTCCGGTTCAACATGTTGACGGGACAGTAGCTGTTTTATCAGGATTATTAAATAATGTATATTTTCATTGGATGTTTGATGTACTACCACGCATTGAATTATTGCGTTGTAGCAGAATTGATCTGGCTAGCATAGATCAGTTTATAGTTAACAATAGTAGTTTTCCTTTTCACAAAGAGACATTAGATACATTAGGTATCCCAGAAAGCAAAAGACTAGAAAGCCATAATCATACTCATATTAAAGCAACCAAATTAGTAGTTCCGTCTTTTCCAGGCACTATAGCGTGGATACCCAAATGGGCTTGTGATTTTTTGAGAACTGAGTTTTTGAATAAAAGAGTTAACGAAAAAGCAGAAAAGATAGAGCGAATCTATATCAGTCGTAGAAAGGCGACAAATCGTCGAATTGTTAATGAAGATGAAGTTACAAACTTTCTGAGCAAGTTCGGTTTTGAAGCTATATCTCTAGAGTCAATGTCAGTTGCAGAACAGGCATTTCTAATTGCTAATGCCAAAGTAGTATTAGCTCCTCATGGAAGCGGCCTTACTAATATAGTATTCTGCGAACCCGGAACTAAAGTTATAGAGATTTTTTCACCAAATTACGTTTATCCTTGTTATTGGTTAGTTAGCAATATAGTTAACCTGAAATATTACTATCTAGTTGGTGAAAAGTTTGCAGGTTTTTACTTACACAAACTGCTTTATCCAAATCCTGGCAACGAAGATATCTTCATCAGTACAAACTTGCTGCTAGAAGTGATGAAGTTAGCTGAAGTGGTTTAGTTAGACTAGATTTCAATTGGAAACAATGGCAGCAGGATCAAGAACCGGACTAGCAGGCAAGCAAAAACAATGGTTGTACAACTTCAGCTCAGACAGTTAGATGTTCCCCCAGGACACCGACTGCTATTGCACGATATAAGTTGGCAGAAATTTGAGGCAATCCTGGCTGAGCTAGGAGAGCGTCGCTCGACTCGGCTAGCATATTACAGAGGAACGTTAGAGATTGTGGCTCCCTTACCGAAACATGAGCAAGCAAAGGTAGTTATTGCCGATTTGCTCAAGGTGCTGCTAGATGAACTAGATATGGACTGGGAGCCATTGGGCTCAACCACCTTCAAGCGCGAGGATATGGAGTTTGGACTTGAGCCAGATGATTGCTTTTACATTCAAAATCATGCCCTAATGATTGGCAAAGAGCGGCTTGACTTGAGTGTTGACCCACCGCCCGATTTGGCACTAGAGATTGATATTACGTCGAAAACCCAACTGAGTGCCTATGAAGCTCTGCAAGTGCCAGAAATTTGGCGATACGAGAAAGGCAGGCTGCAAATTAGTGTGCTACAAGATAGCAAGTACATAGAGTCTCAAACCAGTCCGACATTTCCAACTTTTCCAGTCATTGAGGGAATTTCACAGTTCTTAGAAATGAGCCAGACAGTGGGGACTCGCCCTGCACTACGAGCATTTCGCCAGTGGGTAAGAGAGAAATTCTAAATAATGACACATCAAGCAAGATATTTCATCCTCTGTGTCCAGAACATTTGTCCTTGCACTACACATATATGAGGTAAATATTATGACCCGACTTCTAGATAGACCGACCGAGCAACGATTCATCCAGTCTGGGGTGAGTTGGGAGAGCTTCAAGGCAATCCAAAGAGGTTTTGCTGAATCATCAGGAGTCCGTCTGTTTTATTACGAGGGAGAGCTAGAGATTTTGTCTACCTCGCCAGAACATGAGATTGTTAAGGGCAATCTTGGCTATCTAGTCGAAGATTACATGCTCAACCAAGGATTAGTGTTTATTGCAACTGGCTCGTTCTCTCAAGAGAAGGAAGCGGTAGCGTCAGCCCAGGCAGACGAATTTCCTTCCCGACATTCAAGCTACCAAACAAACAGGTTTTAATCAATTCAATTTAGCTGGATATTACCCACGTAAATATCGAGGTAAGATAGAGCCCTCTGGCTGGTACTTAATTGCTTAGAAGAACATTGTGCTGAGTTGAAGGGACATCGAGTGATGTGGCGTAAAGATACTGATCCCTATAAGGTGAAGTTAGTCCGCTCCTCCATCCGAGTGAAGCAGGCAAGGCGGAAAAGTGAGGAGGCATGATGCTTGAGTTAGAATGTGGGCTTAACTTGCTCAATCCATTGCTCAACGCCCTTCCTAGTGGGCACTCCTTTGTCTGTAAACGCCCAAATATTTTGCCTATGCTGAGAACCATAGCTGATGTGAATTGGGCGATCGCTCCCATAGTAGTACAGTAAGTCAAACGGCAATTGCTGTTCCAGAATCCACCCCACGAGGCGATGACTCTCCATCCTCACAATTCGAAAATCACAGGCAGCACCGAGACGATCACAGTAATATCTGCCATTCCGATTCTTCTCGTGCGCCATGTGCTGGTCACGACTTGGATCAACCCGCCCATGCTTCATCCCTGTCTCTGGATCTCTCTGGCTCAAAAACCGCTTCAAATCCTTTGAACAGAACCCATATGTCAACTGAAACCGATCCTTACCAAAGTGATCGATCGCAGGGTCAAGGATGCGCTGACATAAAATCTCCAGCGATGGGATTGTCTCCTCCAGGTTTTTAGGGTATGGGTCGATTTGGTCAGCGTACTTTCGATATGTTTGTGTACAAGTGCAGAATTCCTGCAAAGTTAAGTACTTCTCCAACGATTCTTCCTGCATTCAACGGATGAGAAAATCAGTTCCGAATCTGCACAGGCATAATCAAGTAAGTCATTTTCAAGCCCCCCAAGGGTGACAGAATCACTGGGGTTAGTGCTGTATTCAACTGCATCTGGATTTCCGAGGTAGAAAGCGCCTTGATTCCTTCCAATAGATATTTGATGTTGAAGGCAACTTCTATACTCTCTCCAGAAATTTGCGCTTGTACTAATTCTCTACCACTGCCAACATCTTGAGCTTCGGCAGATAAAGCTAGTTCCTGATTAGCACTGTCTATGTTAAACCTAACAATGTTTTTCTGATCTGCCAAAACAGCGATCCGCTCCAATGAACTTAGCAATTGCTTCCGCTCTATGGTAATTTGTCGCTCAAATTGACGTGGGAGAAGCTCTCGATAGGCTGGGTAGCGACCTTCTAATGTCCGACTGGTTAGGCATTGATCCGAAAACGAGAAGACGATCTGTCCTTGGTCGAAATGCAACGCTAACGGCTCAGCAGCTCGGCGCATCCCTACCATCCGTTCTAGTTCTCGCAAGGCTTTGGCTGGTACAGTGACTTCAATTTTGTCTTCCCTATTCCCTTCTTCTTGGTTAGCGGTTTGGACAACTGCCAGTCGATGACCATCGGTAGCTGCAAGCTCTAAGGTATCTTGCCCAATGGTTAAGTGCAGCCCGGTCAAAATTTGCTTTGCTTCATCTGCACTGGTAGCAAACAGGGAGCCTCGCAATCCTTCGATTAAGGCTTCTGTGGATAGATAAATTGCCTCACCCTGTTCCACAGTAGGCAACTCAGGAAATTCTTCTACTCCTATACCACGAACTTGGTAACGCCCCGATATAGAGGTTATGGTGGCTTGCAAAGATGCCGGGAATGTACCTACTTCATCATCTAGCGTAATTTCTCCTTCTGGAAGACGGGAAACAATGTCGCTCAATAGCCTAGCCGGAAGGGTAATTTCCCCATCTGTCTCTACCCTTGCTGTGAAGCTAGTCCGAATACCTAAGCTCAGGTCGAAGGCTGTCAGGCTGATTTGCTGAGTTTGTGAAGTGGCAGTCAACAACACATTAGCAAGAATCGGGTGCGTCGGGCGTGAAGGCACTGCACGGCTCACTAATGACAGATGGGTACTGAGTTCACTCTGGGTGCAGACTAATTTCATCCTAGGTCAAGTTTGGAGCGAGAAGTCTATAGTAACACCCTTAATTTGGTATTGCTTCGTTCAAACAACATTGCCGCATATTGAAAACAAGGCTACTCTAATATTATGTATTTTTGATCTAGTAGTAGTAGAGGCTGTGGAAATTGTGGAAAAAGCTTGAATCTACTTGAAAGAATATCCTTTCAAAGGTAGACAGCTGTGGAAAACCTGTGGAAATAGGGCTGTCAATTTCCACACAGTATTTATACTTATATAAATTTTCCCCTCAAACCAGACAGTTATCCACAGTTTTTTTCCAAGGTTTTCCACAAAAAAGTCAGGGTTTTCCACAATATAACTTATTCTTAATCGCCACTTATTCTTTCATTAAGATTGATCATCTTTAGTGTACCTGTCCGGCGAATCCACGGTCCTCATTCCATCAAGATTGATTTTGATGGCGACTGGTTAGGTGGAGGCGATCGCTTAGCTGTCGTAGTGTTTGCTCTAAAGCCTGATCATTTGCCCGCAACTGAGTAATTTTGTCACAGCTATAGATCACAGTTGTGTGGTCTTTGCCACCAAATTCTTCACCAATTCTTGGTAAGCTCAGATCTGTGTGCTGGCGCATTAAGTACATACCAATTTGACGTGCCCAGCTAATTTCCCGTCGCCTGCTGTTTCCTTTAAGGTCTTCAAGCGAGACATCAAAGGCATCTGCTACAACCATAAGCACTCCATTTGGAGAAGCCTCAATCCTCTCAGTTGGTGAGTTGAGAACAGGGGAAATGTTTTCCACCGTCATTGGCAAACCTGAAATTGAAATGTAAGCAACAGCTCGGATCAACGCTCCTTCTAGCTCTCTAATGTTAGAGGTGTAATTGGAGGCAATGTACTCAATCACTGGTCTAGGTAGACGCATGTTTTCATACTCTGCCTTCTTCTGTAAGATTGCCATCCTCGTCTCCAAGTCCGGTGTTTGAATATCAGCAATCAGCCCCATAGAAAAGCGGGAACACAGGCGTTCTTGTAGTCTGGGAATTTGGTTAGGAGGACGGTCAGAAGCTAAGACAACTTGCTTACCTGCTTCATGTAAGGTGTTAAACGTATGGAAAAACTCTTCTTGAGTGTATTCCTTGCCTTCAATAAACTGGATGTCATCGACTAATAACACATCTGCTGCTCGGTAATGCTCTCGAAAGCTCTGCGTACTGTCCTTACGGATCGAGGCAATCAAATCGTTAGTAAATTGTTCAGTAGAGACGTAAAAGATTTTGGAATCAGGATGTATCTCTAAACGGTAGTGACCGATTGCCTGCATCAAATGAGTCTTGCCTAAGCCCACACCACCACACAAAAATAAGGGATTAAACTCCCGTCCCGGAGATTCAGCCACTGCTAGGGAGGCAGCATGAGCCATACGACTATTTGACCCAACAACAAAGCGCGAGAATACATATTTGGGATTTAACTCGCTCGGCTTAGGGCGAGTGCTAGATGTACTTTCCGGCACAGTAGGTTGGACTGGCAAGGGCCAAGACACTTCTGTATCGCCACGAGAAATGCCATCTGCTTGAGCAACAGTGATATGAATTTCGACTGGATGAGTCAGAATATCCTGTACTACGTCTGCAATTGTCTTTATGTAGTACTTCTGGAGCCAGTTTCGAGCAAAGGGGTTAGGAGTGCAAATCACTAAGCAATTGTTCTCCAGCCGCTCAGCACTAGCAGTCTTGATCCAGGTCTCAAAAGTAGGTCGGCTCAACTGGAGTTGTAGGCGTTCCAGTACCTGACTCCAGAGACTCTCAAGGGTAAGTTCCACTGCTAACACCTCTGCTGCTAACTGTCACAATTAAGGAATGTAGGTAATGAACCAATCTAACAAACTCTGCCATAGATCGGTCTGCCAACTACAGTACCAAGAGTTAATAATCTTTTTTAGCTCTACTGTGGTATGTGAACTCCAGCTAAATCCGTGTAAAATTATACTACCTACTGATTTTCACTCACAACTTAAGCATGCAGGAAAACTAATGTGCTGTGATTTTAGCCGCAATCTTAGAAAAACTAAATTAAGCTGTCTAGGTCAGCAGCGAAACGCAGTTTACACATTTCTAGTTTTAGCCGGCGTGGGAGCTGTCCTGGGTAGTTGCTCATCTAGCTTGCCTCCTAGTGGTAGTCCTCAGGCTCAACTATCTCCTGCTTCGCCAGTTGGCAGTAGTCCAAGCCAGAACTCAAGTCCCATTTCCTTGCCACCCGCTGCAAATTCCAGTTTCATAGTTGCGGCTGTTCAGAAGGTTGGTCCTGCAGTTGTTCGCATTGACTCTACCCGAACGGTAACCACTCAAGCACCAGAAGTGTTTGATGACCCATTCTTTCAGCGGTTTTTTGGGCAAAACGCACCGCCATCCAAGGAAATAGTTCGTGGTGTTGGCTCTGGATTTATTATCTCCTCTAATGGTCAAATTTTGACTAATGCCCATGTAGTTAACGGTGTTAGCACAGTGAATGTAACGCTCAAAGATGGTCGTACCTTCAAAGGGCAGGTTTTAGGAGAGGACCCAGTGACTGATGTTGCTGTTGTCAAAATCGAGTCAAATAACCTCCCAACTGTTGGCATGGGTAACTCTAGTACGCTACAACCTGGAGATTGGGCGATTGCAATTGGCAATCCTTTAGGTCTGGACAATACTGTCACATCAGGTATTATTAGTGCGATCAACCGTTCTAGCGCTGACGTTGGTGTTTCTCACGACCCGGTGAACTTTATTCAGACAGATGCTGCAATTAACCCTGGTAATTCTGGTGGTCCACTACTGAATGCTAATGGTCAGGTGATTGGGATCAACACAGCGATTATTAATGGAGCGCAGGGAATAGGGTTTGCAATCCCTATTAATACAGCACAAACTATTGCCCAGCAATTAATTACCAAGGGCAAGGTTGAACATACCTATTTAGGCGTCGAAATGGCAATGTTAACACCGGAACTCAAGCAGAAAATTAACAATGCCTCTAATGGTCAGATTCGTGTGGTAGCAGACCAAGGAGTTGTAATCGTCCGTGTTGTTACTGATTCTCCAGCTGCTCAAGCAGGACTTCAGCCAGGCGATGTCATTCAAAAAATTAACAATCAGCCTGTGACCAAAACTGTAGAAGTTCAGCGGCTCGTAGAAAACACTCAGGTGGGCAGTCAGTTACAAGTAGTAGTGCAACGTAACGGGCAACCTTTACAGGTAACAGTCAAAACAGCACCTCTGCCGCCACAACCAGCGCAACCCGAAGGCTAAACTGGATTATGTCTTGTACAAGAGAAATCTACAATGGCTGAAATTTTAGAAATTATTCAACTTGGTCATCCAGTCCTACGCTCGACTGCACAAATGGTTGAAAATGCGCGAGATCAGCAAATTCAAAAACTGATCGATGACTTAATCGCGACAGTTGGTCATGCTAATGGTGTTGGCATTGCTGCGCCTCAGGTTGCTGAGAATACTCGTTTGTTTGTTGTGGCATCTCGTCCAAATCTCAGGTACCCGCACGCACCAGTGATGGAACCAACTGCTATGGTTAACCCCCGGCTTTTGGCTCACTCAACTGAGGTAAGTAAAGACTGGGAGGGTTGTTTGAGTATTCCAGGAATTAGAGGTTTAGTTCCTAGATATCAAGCGATTGAGGTTGAGTATACAGACAGAAATGGCAAGTTGCAAAAGCAGGAATTGACAGATTTTGTCGCTAGAATTTTCCAACACGAGCACGACCACCTCGACGGCATTGTGTTTTTAGATCGGCTAGAGAGTACCCAAGATATTGTGACCGAGCAAGAGTACCACAAGCGAATTGTTCACAGCTAACGGCGATGATTCAGGCAAAACCTAAAGCGCTAACATTCGACGAGTTTCTGAAGGTGTACCCCGAAGATGGGCGCTATGAACTGGTTGATGGGAAAATTGTGAGAATACTGGCGACCCGACAGCACGAAGATGTTGCAGACTACATTCAGGATTTGCTGAAGGAAGAAGTCAAACATCAGAATCTGAATTATAAAGTCTCAAATCGGATTGTGCTGGCAACACTGACTCAGACAGGGGTAGAAATGGGACGTAACCCGGATGTGAGTGTCATCAGCCGGAATCAGTGGCGCTCAAACCGTTCTGCTTACACCGCCTTGCGGGAGCCAATTCAGTTAGAAGTAGAGGTTGTTTCAACTAATTGGGAAGATGATTACGACGATAAATTCGACGAGTATCAACGTCTAGGAATTAATGAATACTGGATTGTTGATTACCTGGCATTGGGAAGTCGATCCTACCTCGGCAACCCGAAAGAGCCTGCAATTTTTGTTCATGTGTTAGATGAGGACCTAAAATATCATCGCACTCGCTTTCAAGGAGATGAACGAATTGCTTCCCTCACCTTCCCAAATCTCGACTTCACGATCAACAAGATCCTAGAATCAGAAGGATAGAGGAGCGATTGCCATGATAAAAGTAGTTGATCGCGCGGGAGCGAGTCATGGTAATGGCTGTCTGAATAGTATCGAACAGCGTGCATACGACCTCTACGAAGAAAATTCATTCGTTAGAGTGATAGCTGTTCGCTAAGCTTAAACTAAGCTTAAACTAGTATTAACCTAAAAATTAGGCTGAGTTCCAAAGCCCACGATGAACAACATTAGTAGTGAACAAGGGTTGAGCCATCGAGTGAAAAAATCTTCTGATTTCATCTCTCACCAGGAGCGAAACGGGAGAAAGTTAAACTCAGCAGGCAAAGCGATCACAGGTTCAACTGTGCAACCTATAGAAAATGGGCTGCAAGTTGTGCATGCTATGCCTGGTCGTATTCGGCTCCGCACTACTAATACTAGTTGTCCTAACCTACTGTTAGATGCGCTTACAGAGCAACTACAGCAGCAGGACGGAATTACTGAAGTCTGCTCCAATCAGGAAACAGGTAGTCTGCTCGTCAAGTATGACAGGAACAAGCTGTCACTGCAACAGATATTTGAAGGGCTCAAGCAATTTAGTGCTTTGTTACCAAAACCGCTACAGCCGGAGGAAGATACTGAATTGTTTGCTGCTTGGCGATCATTTGGTTTTTGGCAAGAGCAAGGACGTTCGCTCATTCCCTTAGTTACAGGGCTATTAGTCACGGGAAGGTTAGGGCTCCACGGATTGACGGCAATTCCTGTTTACCTAGTTGCAGCAGGTGCAACTCGTCAAGTGCTTGAATATTTGGAGTCTGAATCTGGTACATCAGAGCAAGACCAAATCCCTCAGACAAGCCAAAGGTTACAAAAATTATCTGCTACCGAGAAGAGCGAATCTGCAAAAATGGCATGTTCCGTTGTTCATAAGATTCCAGGACGGGTGAGATTTCATGTACCTATGCTAGCTCAAGATCGGGCATATACTCAGCGACTTGAGGTACTGCTTAGAGCAGAAGATCAGCTCAAGAGCTACCGCATTAACCGCAATACGGCAACTGTTGTCATCACTTACGAACCTGGTTGGATACCAGACGATCAAGTACTTTCCTATAGCGTTGAGCTAATTCAGTTAGCTTGCAGTGTAAGTCCGCGAACTGAGCCAAAAGTGACAGACGAGCAAGCAATAAAATCAGCCAGTCCATGGGTGGAGTTGAAGCATCCGGCCCTTGCTGCCTCCTTAGCATACATGGCGAACTTACCTGTTTAGTCAGCTTCAAGATGACGGAACTGCATCTGAGGAAAAAAATGGTGAAAGCAAAGGTGCAACTACCACCGCCCCCAAGTGTAGTTGCTAAGAATGGAATTGTTCCAATTGATAGAAACGGTCATCAAGTAGCACCGTCAGTGGGAGTCTCGTATAGCATCGTTCACGTAATTCCTGGGCGAGTACGATTTCGGGTGCCTCGGTTGCTCCACGATGCAGACTTTGCTCAGCAACTCCAGATGGTGCTTGAAGCAGAGACGCAAGTTACACGCATCAGGATTAACCGTGATGCTGCGTCTGTAGCCATTACCTATCAATCCACTACATCGGATGCCAAAATGCGTTCGCATTTGGTTCATCTGCTACAAAAAGCTGCTGAGTTAGTCGTTCTAACATTTAAAAGTTCATCCCAGCAACCCACAGCCCATACAACTAGCTCCCAACCAGCCCTGAAGCTTTCTGCCCTCGCTACAACTTTGGCAGTAATGGGGGGACCATTAGGACTGCCCATTCCAGCAGTTATAGTAGCTGGAACCATAGTCTTTGCTGCCTTGCCTGTGGCACAACGAGCTGTAGCAGGTGTTAGAGAGCAACGACGACTGAATATTGACTTCCTAGATTTGATGGCGATCACCATTACCACTCTCCAAGGTAACTTCCTGACACCATCACTGATGCTTGGTCTGATTGAAATCGGGGATCGCATTCGTGAACGGACAGCTCAAAAGAGCAAATTGCAGACACTCAATCTCCTCG
>JAFAVL010000085.1 GCA_019242465.1 Chroococcidiopsidaceae cyanobacterium CP_BM_RX_35
TTGAGGAGCAGAGAACTTGATGGCATTGGAAAGCAGATTCGTCAGGGTCTGAACGATCGAGTCGGGTGCCGCCCAAACTTGAGCAGATGTGGGGGCAACCAAGAGGGTCACACAGGCATTGTCAGCGATCGCCTGCACCCCTTCCACGGCTCGCAGCATCAAATCCCTGGTCTCGCAGACTGCCATCACTAACTGCACTCGACCCGAATCCAGTCGTTCCAGGTCGAGGATATCGTTGACGAGTTGCACGAGGCGATTACTATTTGTCATGGCTAACTCAATCATACGTTTAGCCCTCTCAGGTCGGTTGTCGTAGATGCCGGTTTCCAGCAGCCCGAGGCTGCCTCGAATTGCGGTTAGTGGAGTGCGCAGCTCGTGGCTGACGATCGAGATAAATTCATTTTTCATCCGCTCAATCGCATACTGTTCTGTGATGTCCTGAATTTGAGCCACATAGTACAATGGCTGATTCTGCACATCTCGCACCAGGGACAGGTTCAGCCGCCCCCAAGCGATGCGTCCCTCGTTGCAGCAGTAGCGCAACTCCACTTGAGCATGGCTATTTTCGTTCGAATGCGTCTGCTCAATACAAAGCTGGAGCTTATCGATGTCTTCAGAGTGAACGAGGGCTGAAGCGTCGGCGGACAGTAACTCTGACTCGGAGTAGCCGAGCATGTCACACAGTATTGGGTTGACTTTGAGCCAGCGGTCGTCCGAGCTAATGAGTGCCATGCCGATAGGGGCAGCCTGAAACGCACTGCGAAACCGCTCTTCGCTATCGCGTAGGGCTGCTTCCGCTTGTTTGCGCTCGCTGACATCCAGCAGCACCCCATACCAAGCAATATCGCCATTTTCTCTGCGTTCGGGGCGGGAGACAGCTCGCACCCATTTGACTTTACCGGAAAGGGTAATGAGCCGCCATTCGTGGGAAAAGGGTTCCAGCGTTTCGATGCTTTGGTAGAATGCCTGGTTATAGGCATCGCGATCGTCAGGATGAATTTGGTCAAAGACGAGTGCCGCATTCTCCAGCACTTGCTCTGGCTCCAATTCGTCAATCTCTCGGATTGCCGGACTCATGTATTCATAGCTGATAGGGGAACCATCTGGATGGCAGACTAGAATGTAAATTCGAGCCGGTGAAGCGGCTGCAATGCTTTGGAACCGGGCTTCACTTTGCCTGAGGGCTGCTTCAGCTTGTTTACGCTCAGCTAACTCCAGCTGCACTTGCCGATATAGGTCCGCCTGATGAATGGCAATCGCTAACTGGTTAGCAACTTGCTGCAATAACTCTACCTCTGCAGTCTGCCACTGGCGATGGTGGGAGCAGGAATGGACAATCAGCAGACCCCAGACTCGTGTGGAGCTTCCGATGTTCTGGGTGATGGGGGCCACAACCTTGGATTTGACACTTAGTTGCTGCATATAATTTACCAAACAGTTGGTCCAAGCATCCATTGCGACATCAGGTACGACCCGGGGTTTCCCCTGACGATAGTACTCGTAGCAGCCAAGGGGAAAGCACTCATCTTGGTAGAACATGGTTTCTGTGATGGGGTACTCGGGTGAAACGGACTCCTTGAGAACGATGCCTGCCCCCTCTGATGTCAGATGGAAGATGAGTACCCGATCTGCTTGAAGCATTTGCCGGACTTCGGTAACCGCCGCAACCAGCACTTTATCCAAATTGAGGGACTGTCGGATACGCTGGACGATCACTCTAAGTAACTGCTCTCGCTCAGCATGCTGTCTGAGTGCCTCTTCTACCCGCTTGCGATCGGTGATGTCCTGAATCTGATTGATAATATAGAGTGGTTGCTGTTGTGAGTCCCGCACGAGCGAAACACTCAACAACCCCCAAATAAAGTGTCCATCATGGTGCAGGTAACGCTTTTCCAAATGAAAGTAGGGAATTTCTCCAGCCACAAGCTGCTGATCATACTGCAGAGTAATCTCCCGATCTTCAGGATACGTAATTTTCTGAAACGTTAATCCCACCATTTGTGGCTCAGCATAACCCAACATGCGGCAAAACGCCGGATTTGCTGCCAAAATTTTCCCATCTGGGGAACCTATACTCATACCAACTGCACTGGTGGCAAACGCGCCTCGGAAGCGTTGTTCGCTTTGTCTAAGAGCTTCTTCTAGCTGTTTGCGGTCGGTGAAGTCTCCTAAGACGGAAAGCAGACATTGTTGTCCGTCTAGCTCGATCGCTTCTGAGGACAATAAAACAGTTCTGATTTGGCCGGACTGAGTAAGGATGTTGAGTTCTATGATGCGAAGCACTTGTGGCGTTTCTAACAGGTGTTGAATCTGCTGTACCTGCTCCAGATTGGCAATTAAATTCAGCTCAAATATTGTGCGACCAAGCACCTCTTCACGGGAATAACCTGTGATGTCTAGAAAACGGTCGTTGACTTCTAGGTAGTATGCTTCTGGTATGGTGATGATGGTAATGGCATCAGGACTGGTGCGAAAGACGTTAGTGAACTTTTCTTCAGACTCTTGCAGAGCAGATTTAATGCGATCGAATGACTGCTGCAACTGTGCTGCTGTTTGGTTAAAGGCGTGAGTCAGAACCTGCAACTCTGCAATTGGGCTGTCTTCCTTAAGCGACTGCCGCCATTCCCCTTGTGCCAGCGCCCGACTTGCCTGACTCAGCTGGTGAATCGGTCGGTTAATCCATTGGGCAGTCAACAGTCCCAAGATGAGTGACCCCACCAAAACTCCAGTACACAGCAAAATTGTCGTGTGAGTATTGACATTGATTTGCTCTGTGAAATCTGCTTCTGGCACAGTGACCACAATCAGCCAATTGAGACCATATCTATTCCCCGCAGGTACGACTTGGAGAAAGTGCCGTTCACCTTGTTGGGAAAAAACAATCTGTTGGGAACTATCGATCCGGCTAAAGTCGCCGAAGCGTTTGATTAAAGCTCTTGCCGCTGTCAGTGCTAAGGAATCATCACTATCAATCAGATTGAATCGCTGAAAGGGGAAATTTCCTTCAGACAACACCTGGTTAGATGTAGCAATCGTCCAGCCCTCTCTTTCGATGATGAATACCTTCCCGGATTTCCCCACTGGCAAATGATGCAGGAAGTTACTGATGGAATTCAAAAACACAGCTGCAGAGAATAGACCGCGTAGCTGACCCTGCGGATCGTAAACAGGTAAAATTGCTGTTAAGGATAAATCACCAGTATCGCTGAGTCGAGAAACTCTACCCCAGGTTGGTTTATCGGTCAACAGAGCCGCTTGATACCATAGCTGATTTCTGACGCTGGTTTGTTGAGAAGTACCAAGCAGTTGCATTCTACGCCCTGCGGAATTGAGAGCATATTCTTCAACGCGGTTTGGAGCGGTGGAATCTGACTCGATCAGACGCAATCCATCCTGCCGCATTACCGATCTAAAGTCATTTCGCTGATTGCCAACCTGGATACTGCTAATCGACTCAAACTGCATAAGTTGAGTGAACAAATGCCGCTCCAATGCTGGAGGATTCTCCAAATCCAGTTCACCCAAAGTAACAGCTGCAGCGTTGAGCTGATTGATGAGTTGGGGGGTGTGTAGATAGGTGTCTAGATAAAAATTGACCCGAGCGCTCACATCATCCATCAATCGGCTGGCGAGAGCCTGGACTCGCTGTTGCCCGTTACGCACACATAAATACTCTACTATTCCTACAGTTCCTACACTTAAGAGCACAAAGAGCAAGATCAGAACCAGGAGTAAGGGAAGCTTGAGGCTACAACGATTGAACCTGGGTGATAGAGCAGTGGTCATACTCTGCTCCTTTGCTTCATCTTCCCAAGGGGCTGTTGTAGCCGCGAGCGGTCAATCCAACTAATCATGCGCGTCACTAAAGAGATACTTTCTACTAGTGTTTGCTTAACTGAATTATCGCTTGATTATACTTTTAGAACAGATTATCGGGAGGACGCTCGCACGGCGCTTTAACTAACTCAAGGACTCGAAATAATCTCTAATTCGATTGCGATGCTTCGGTTGGCGTAACTTCTGGAGAGCTTTTGATTCAATTTGCCGCACCCGTTCCCGTGACAAAGCTAGTACCCGCCCAACTTCTGCTAAAGTGCAAGGACAACCACCTCCCAGCCCAAATCGCATCAGAATCACATCCCGCTCTCGGTCGGTTAAATCTGCTAGTATGTGCTGCAAGTCGTGGTGCAAGGCATCTCGCATCAACTTGTCTTCTGGAGACTCACTATCCGTTTCGATTAAATTCCCAAACTCCACGTCTTTCTCCTTGCCCACTTTTGTTTCTAGGGAGACAGCACGCGGTGTTCTGAACAACACTTCCTGCACTTGTAGGTGTGTCATTTCCAACTCCTGTGCGATGTCGTCAATCGTGGGAGTCCGACCTTTTTCTTGCGCGATTTTCGCTCTTGCTTGCTTAATTTTGTTGAGCCTTTCCGTAATGTGGACTGGCAAGCGGATGGTACGGCTTTGGCTAGCG
>JAFAVL010000122.1 GCA_019242465.1 Chroococcidiopsidaceae cyanobacterium CP_BM_RX_35
GCAAAGGTTCATCAGGACCTGATGAACCTGCGTCGCATCCGCACGAACCAGCCACAAATCGCGGGGCACCGTCAGGTGAATCTCGATGGAGCGCGGAAAGGTCTGGCGAAGGAGCCGGACCAGCTCGGATACCAGCGGCCCCAGCTCCAGCGCCTGCAGTTGGCCTTCGGCGCCGCGTGCAAACGACAGCACTTGCTTGACCAAAGCCGCCCCGCGTTTGGCACTATTTTGCAGTTCTGCTAGCAACTGCTGACTGCGAGCATCAGGGATTTTTTCCTCCAAAAGTTCAGCGATCATCAGCACGGGCCCCAAGACGTTGTTCAGGTCATGAGTAATGCCGCTGGCGAGAGTACCAATGCTCTCCAGTCGTTGGGCGCGGAGAAACTGCGCTTCAAGTTGTTTCTTCTCTGTAATGTCAGTGTTGACGACCAGGATTGATTTTGGTTGCCCGGCTTTATCGCGCACCAGTGTCCAGCGACTTGAGACAATAACTTCCTGGCCTAATTTCGTGACTTGCTGCAACTCACCAGACCACTCGCCTCGAAGGGCGACAGTCTTTTGAGCATCTTCGAGCTGCGGCAAAGCTTCCTTGTACAAAAGCTCGTTGGCCTTCTTTCCCAGAGCCTCTTTTGCCTGCCAGCCGTACAGATGTTCAGCACCTTGATTCCAAAATAAGATTTGGTTTTCTAAAGCTTGAACAAAAATCGCATCTGTTGCCACATTCAACAGGGCTGCTTGTTCCGAGATTTTCTGTTCCGCCTGCAAGCGCTCCACCAGTTCGGTTTGGATCTGTTCGAAGAGTGTAGATTGCTGAATGGCGATCCCCACCTGCGTTGCTAATGATTTAAGCAAATCGCTCTCCAACTGCTGCCACTGCCGTGATGACGAACAGTGGTTAGCCACGAGCAATCCCCACAACTCGTCCTCTTGCAAGATTGGCACCACTAAAGTGGCCCTGACTTGAAACTCAGCCAGAAAATCGACATAACATTGGGTGAGTTCCCCGGCATAGATATCCGCTGTCGCCTGAATCCGACCTTGTTTATAGGGCTGGACATAGGTATCTGCAAAGGTGGGGTCTTTGAGTCGGCTACCTAAAATTGGTTTCCTGTCAGCATCGACAGATTCTACGACCACAATCCCACCCCAATCTGGCTCGAAGCGGTAAATGAATACTCGCTCTACCTGAAGAAACTGCCGCACTTCCGACACCGTGGTGCTCAGAATCTCCTCCAGTTTTAAAGACTGGCGGATGCGTTGGGCAATGTCTACCACCAGTTGTTCCCGCTCTGTTTGCTGTCGCAGTGCCTCTGCTGTCTGCTTGGATTCAGTCGCAGTGCGTGCCAGTGCCGCTACATGACGCTGGAGTTCAAGTTGTGTCATGACTTGATGGCCTAGCGTCCGCAATGCTTCCACCTGTAACGGACTGAGTTCCCGTGGAACGCGGTCAATCACACAAAGCGTTCCCAACGCGTGTCCATTGGGTGTGATTAGGGAGACGCCAGCATAAAACCGAATCTGGGGAGCGGATGTTACTAAGGGATTTGTGGCGAATCTACAGTCTGCCAGTGCATCAGGCACAATCAAGACATCGGGTTGCTGGATTGTCTGGGTGCAGAAGGCAAGAGCGCGCAGTGTTTCTGTTGCTTCCATTCCGACCTTCGACTTGAACCACTGGCGGCGAGCATCGATGAGGCTGACTAAGGCAATGGGGGTTTCACAAATGAGCGCGGCTAAGCGGGTAAGCTCGTCAAAGGATTCTTCAGCTTTAGTGTCGAGGATTTCATACTGGTATAGAGTTTCCAGCCTTGCCGCTTCGTTGTTTTGCAGTGGATCTTTCATTCGATTGTTACGACCCAAGCGTTTAACTGGATAGAGAGGTTATGCAATGAGAAAGTCTAGGGGGGTGACAAAACTAGGGAATCTCTTCTGAATCACAGTTAAGTTGTTCGACTTTTCCCACCACCTTACGAATTAGAAGTCAGCATGTCAAATGCTTCAGTAGCGCCCTCAAATCTAGTTTGCTATAAAGCTGTGTGTGATCATTCAACCTCTTTATATATTTTAGATTTATTTTACAGATTTACACAGATAGGACTACCCCTTTCAACGTTAATTTAATAATATCTAGGGATGCCTTCCAGCAAAAGGGTTTCAGCTTCCTCGCATGGCACTTAATGCCCTCAATTGGGAGCAATCTTTTCGACGCAGTACAAGGCAGAAATCTCACCGAGCCGCGATGGACGATAACTATATGCTCAAAGTGCTTACTGCTTGCTTACCTCAATCTGACAGCAATTCTGAACCTATTTGTCAATAGCTATTAAGATGCGCTAACCCTGGTTTTTGGGGCATTGTCAACTTAATAACGGTTCTCATTAGTCTCACTGTCATCAAACACAATATCTTTTGACTTTCTTCTCAATAAATCAAGCAACTTAACTGTCAAGTTAACAGCTCTATTGGAGGAACAGAATGGCTTACAGACTGATCAATTTAACTTTGCCACTTGTGATCGAACAAGTTCAAAATATCTTGGATGATTATCCTGAGCGTCCCTATCAAGTCGCCTTTTCTATTCATGAGTTGCGGCAGAAGCTAATTGCCCATGTCCTCAGTCAAATCCCCAATCGCTATACAGCCGAGGGGGTGCAGGAGCCACCCAGAGACCCTAAGCTTCGATCCCCTTCTTCTCTAGAGCAGCGGTTGCACATGGAAACTTTAATTCACGGGAGTATTCTTCATATCCTTCGTGAAAATGCGGACTGGGTTGGTCGTCAAATCTTTCAGGCAGAGAACTCAGACAGTAAACTCTCTCATTAATTCAGCTGATTTTTAAATTATTAGCCATCAAGGATTGTACGCTCCAGGCAAAGGGTATCGGCAAGCAGTATTGCGTGAAGCGTATCGGCTGAGAAACTGACGTTCGGATCTGACACACACAACTTTGCCTAAGTCAGAATAGCTCTGTAGTTCCATCAGTCGCACCAGGGAGGTACTTACTAAAGATGTTGTAGCTAGATAAAGCTGCTCGTTCCCGCTCCTGCTGGAGAGTAAGTTGACATATTTCTCTTGCCAGTTCAAAAGCCTGATACTGATCTTCGATGCCTGACTGCGCTCCTTGAATTGTGGGGACGACTCTATTGGGCTCTTGCAGCTCGTAGGTTAATTGCCATGTTCCAAAACGGCCCATACCTAGAATGACAAGAGCTTGAAACTTGTATCCTTCCTGACTTTCAATTCTGCCAACAAAGGAGTTTGGTCCTGCTATTGTCCAAGGTTCCCAGTTGATTTTTAGCTTCTCCATCTCGCTCTTCTCACTCCGTTTCTAGTTATTGTCAGACTAAGGAAAATTCTTGATAAAAAATTGGTTATTGTCGTACATATGTTGATCTACCGTTTTCAACGGTAGACTGGTTTAAACCCCAACGCCGCCAACAACAGAAGTACAACATCACCGACTTGATTAATAGACAACGATTCTTTGTTTTACCTCCTGTAAGAGTATCCAATCAAGCCAACTTGAGTAAGTTCACATGACTTAACACTTTCAATCTTGTTTTAGTAAAGGCTTTTGGCTAACTTAGATATAGCCTAGCCCGATCATAAGTCTAATAAAAGTCAGTGAATATTTTGTGAAGGAGTAAGCGAAGTTTGAAGAAAGTCAAGTATGTTTGACAAAGTTAAATAGTAGAAACGTCAAATCTCCATACAAAACTTTACCTTTATGAGTATAATTAGCCTTCAAGTAGGCCGATATTCAAGCTCGAATAATCTTCTCTATCCAATGAACATAACTAATTTCTTGACACATAGAAGCTTGTTCGCGTAGCGTGGCGTAGCCATAGATAACGAAGTTTATCTAGAGCTTATTTTCCCAGATTTGAGGAATCTCTACGAGCTGTAGAATCAAGCAAGCTGTCAAAGTCACGTAGATTTGGATGGTAATAGCATTGACAGACGCTTCCTACGCACAGAGCGCTGTTTGAATCAGGGGACTTTAAAGCCAATGCACATTAATACAGGGATTGTGTAACAACCAACTGAATCGTCGTTGATGACTTTGAGCAAAGACGGCACGAGTTCGCACATAGACCCTCCATTTCGCGACTGTTAATGCATTCGCTACAGACTAAGCCAATCACAGTTAACAACGTAAAGCGGGACAGTTACCCTGAGGTAGGGCAGGCGAAGACTCCTCGTGGAAGTCTAGAGTAAGCTTCTAGAATCCCCAAGAGAGAAATAAGGAATGAACTTTTGCTCCTCACTGTCAGCAAGTTTTCGATGCGATTAGGGAGGCTATGGTAGCAGATGGGTGAGTTAGGGAGCGTAATAGATTTATATGATTTATGCTACATTGAATTAGAGCGCTCGCAGCTTCTGAGCCAGGAACAGTCAGCCCGGCAACAGGCGGAAGCGGCGAATCGGGCTAAAGGCGAATTTTTATCAAACTTGTCACATGAACTCCGCAACCCGCTGAATACTGTACTCGGCTGGGCGCAAATTCTCCGCACCCGCCCTTCTCTCGGTAAAGCAACCGTTGATCGGGCTTTAGAAGTGATGGAGCGGAGTGCCAGGGCACAATCTCAACTGATTGAGGATATACTGGATATTTCACGGATTACCAGTGGCAAGCTGCACCTCAACACCCTGCTGCTTGATTTAGTCTCAGTCATAGAGGTCGCCATCGAGTCTGTCCAACTCTCTGCCGCAGCAAAATCGATTCAAATCGTTTCCCAGTTAAACTCGGCAACAATTCTGGGCGATGCCAATCGCTTGCAGCAAGTGCTGTGGAATCTCCTTGTGAACGCTATTAAGTTCACGCCAGCCGGTGGACAAGTGGAAATCACGTTAGCACCTGTGCAGACTCACGCTGAGATTCTTGTTAGCGATACCGGACAAGGCATCCCAGCAGAGTTGCTGCCCTACGTGTTCGAGCGCTTTCGCCAAGGAGATTCCAGCACTACCAAAAGCAGTCAAGGGCTTGGGTTAGGCTTGACGATCGTCCGGCATATTGTGGAACTTCATGGCGGCACGGCGCGAGCCGAGAGTCCAGGCGTTGGCCAAGGAACCACGATTATTGTGAGGCTGCCTCTGCGCTCGATGCCACTGGAGTCTACACCACCGAGTTATCTAGAACCCACAGCCCAGAAGTCTCTAAAGGTCGTGAGTCAGGAGTTTCTTCCCTCTCTAGAGGGTTTACACATCCTGGCGATAGATGATGATAGAGCTATCCTTGAGCTAATGAAGTGGATATTGGAAGATGCTGGGGCAGAAGTGGTTGTGGTGGACTCAGTCAAAGCCGCCCTCTCGGCTCTGATGGCATCTCCTGACAGGTATGATGTGCTCCTAGCAGATATTGGGATGCCGGACGAAGATGGTTTTGCTTTGATTCGCCAAGTGAGAGCGCTCTCACCTGAAGCCGGGGGACAGATTCTGGCAGTGGCAACCACTGCGTATGCCACAGAGCGAGAGCGTCAAATGGTGCTCGACGCTGGGTTCCAAATGCATCTGGCTAAACCCATTGACCCGACTCAACTGATCCGCGTGGTTGCGAACCTGACTGGACGAGTGAGAGAGGAGTGAGAAGATATTTATGACCGGACACGACATCATCGT
>JAFAVL010000162.1 GCA_019242465.1 Chroococcidiopsidaceae cyanobacterium CP_BM_RX_35
ATCTCGATGAAGTGGTGGTCACGATTAAGAAACAGCAATATTATTTGTGGCGGGCAGTGGATTCAGAGGGGAACATCCTGGATGTTTTGCTGCAGCGGCATCGAGATACGAAGGCGGCAGAGCGGTTCTTTCGTAAACTGCTCAAGCAGCAAAGCTTCGTGCCACGGGTGCTCGTGACTGACAAACTCAAGAGTTACGAAGCGGCAAAGAAACGATTGATGAAGAATGTGGAGCATCGAGCGCACAAGGGATTGAACAATCGAGTGGAGAATTCTCATCAACCAACAAGAGTTCGAGAGCGACGGATGCGACGATTCAAATCTCCAGGGCAAGCGCAACGATTTCTCTCTACTTTTGGACCAATTCGAGACCACTTCCACCCAAAACAACATGAACTGAGTGCAAAACGCTATCGAGAACAGTTGCGCCAACGCTTTGAGGATTGGCGAGAAATCGCCTGTGTGAAAGTTGCTGCGTAAAATTGAGCAACGCTGAATGTGCAAGGATTATCGTGCTCAATTTTGGACATACGCGGTTAAGTTGACGATGCCCAGCTACGCTACCTTTAGGCCTAAATATAAAGCCGACAGAATACTACTTCTGTGATGGTATGGGTTGTTGCATGCACGCTCGCAATTGTTGCTTTTGCTGAGGGGTAAGCCTGTCGCCTACTTGTTGCAGTTTTTGCTCTTGGGTTAAATTTGGCTGCTGCATCACACCCTTGATTGCTCTAGCCTGATTGACCTGAACCGTGAGTTTCCCCACACAATACTTCAGGTGCTCTTTAGCATAGCTTTGCTGCGGTTGTTGAGCCAACGTATTTAGGGATATGCCTCCTATCAAAAGTTGGGGTAACAGGGCAGATAGAGGAAAAATTGTGTTGATGCTTTTCATGGTTCACTCCTATCAATACAACAAATACAACTTAAAACCAGACGAATTGATTATCTTAATAAACTTATCCTACCTTCTTGGACTTTCATTAAATCACAAAGTTTTCCCTGAGAAGCACTCTTGGGCAGTACCAACGTCGATAAGGTTAATCAGCACAGGAATAATCACGGACAGGAAATTTCTCAAAGCTAGTCAGAGTAGATATTATACCCTCTTAGCTGCCACTAGAATTCTAGATCCCTGGAATCCATAAAGAGCCTCCTTTGGAATAGGTGAGTGAGTAGGATTGACAACAAATTGGTGACCGCAGCTTTTACATTGATATTTTTACTTGCCGTGATGAACTGAACCATTTTTAATTAAGTGCTCAGAGCCACAGGTAGGACAGACTCCTTCTGAAGGTTCTTTACATATTTCTTAGGATAGTTCTATTGCATCTCGTGTTAATTTAGACAGTATAGTACAAATGAGTAAAGTTAAGAACGCCAAAACTGTTGTCATCAAAAATACTAATTTGTGGGCGATTATGTGAGGATTATTTGCATTAGCTAATATTATGCAGAATGCTGATGGGGGCAAGAGTTCTACCTCACCACTACTTCTATATCACTACCAGAGCCCCTATCACTACCGATTAAGGGAGTGGCGTTTATGGCTGAGGCGGGAGCGAGTGAAACAGAATGGCTGCTTGAGTGCGATCGCGCAGATTCAAACGACTGAGGATATTGGTGATATGGTTCTTCACCGTTTTCTCTGCAATGAAGAGCGTTTGGGCGATTTCTTGATTGGAAGCACCCGTTGCAATTAACCGCAAGATTTCCTGCTCTCTAGAAGTCAGTTCTGTCCAGCCAGGAGGATAACTAACCGGAGGAGGGGGAGCCTGAACGCGAAGCTTTTGACCCAACCCTGGTCCCAACTGCGTGTATCCTTTGTGAACTGCTTGGATGGTCTGAACGAGTTCTTCTGGAGGCGTGTCTTTTAGCAAGTAGCCTGCTGCACCGTTCTGGATTGCTTGGGCGACGTATTGCTCATCATCGAATGTGGTGAGAACCAGAACCTTCGTTTGAGGAAACCGCTGGTGAATCTCACGAGTTGCTGCAACGCCATCCATCACGGGCATCCGCACGTCCATCAGCACAACATCAGGCTGCAATGTTTCAGCTAACTTCAGTGCCGCTTTCCCGTTCTCCGCCTCTCCGATAACCTCGATCGACATTTCTCCTTTCAGCAATGCCTTCAGTCCCCGTCGAATCAAGCTTTGGTCATCAACTAGCAGAAGGCGAATCATAACGATAATCCTGGAGAAACACAACAAAGCTTAAGCAATGAAACTTATGATAAGGGACAGCCAAGGATAACACGGCAACCAGTTCCTGGACTGGTCAGAATTTTCAAAGTCCCCCTTAACGCTTGCGCTCGCTCTCGCATCCCCTGTAACCCAAACCCTGTTGTATTTTGGTCTAAATTGAAGCCTTTCCCATTATCTTCGATAACCATCTGCAGTACATGGTCAAAGGTCGTAATTTCAATTTTGACCCTCGTTGCTTCAGCATATTTATAAATATTCGTCAATGATTCCTGCACAATTCGATAAACAGCCGTTTTGATTTCTGCAGCAACGGATTCATCAAACGCCAGTTTGCAAAGCGGCGTCACACCTGTTGAACGTTGAAACTCAGCAACAAGGGCTGTAATGGCAACCGCAAGTGGCTGGGCTTGCAGGGGATCGGAACGCAGTGCAGCTACAGACTGACGCACTTCGTTCAGGGCTGTTCTGCCTAACTGTTTTACCTCCATTAGCAAATCTTTCGCTTCTGCCGGGTCGGTGTCCAGCAACCGCAATGCGGCTTCCAAATGCAAATTGAACACGGTGAGGGAATGTCCTAAAGCGTCGTGAATTTCTCGGGCAATGCGATTGCGTTCCTGGACAGTCGCCAAATCTTCGATGCGTAAAGCATACTGGCGCAATTGAGTATTGGCAGACTCAAGCTGGGCGTTGACAGTGGCTAGCTGTGCCTGATTTTGCCGTTCCGCCAATGCTCGCTCGACCAGGATTTGTGAGAATACCAAAACAATTCCCATCAATAGGATCAGCGTCAGCAGAATCACTCTGAGATCTCCAGGAACAAGCCAGGGGGATGACAGCGTTAAGGACTGAAATCGATAATTCAAGGTCAATAGAAATGCAACAAATGTGAGCCCCAAAACAACAAAACAAGTCTTGCCGTTGAACAGTAAACCGTTGCGAATTACTAGAACAATGTAAAGCAAAGGAGTCAGATGAATGCCTCCCCAGATGGAAGCAACTAAAACAAGAACAAATTCTAAACTCGTGTAGGCAATTTTTGTGAGGCGAGTTGTGGGCAATCGCAGCCCGATCGCCGCAAATAACAACAAGCAAGCCCAATTCAACAGTGGGTGCCTGGTACTCAGCAGCGAGAACGGAAGCACTTCACCCAAAGCAACGATGAGCAATAGGGTCCACTCTGCATATAGCAGAAATCGCCAAGGATGATGTTTGAGCAATGCTTTGAGTTGAAGCATCGGGATATTCTATCTGGTGTTCTTCCGATCTGACCTTGAGTTCTGAAGCAGAGGGCTAAAGCCCTACAACCCTCAGAGTTCTCACTGAGGCGTTAGGACATGATTCTAGAATAGAAGTATCCTGATCCTGGGGTCTAATCCAAATCAGGAAGGTCAACCATAAAGGAAGCGGAGGCAGTCATTGGCTGACCCTCCGTTACCTTGAACATCGGTGTTAGCTTTGCAATCTGGCTTTTACCAATCCAGGTGTAGCTCAGGAAGCCGATTCTTCAAGCTATAGGGCTCCTCAATCACCGGATTCGTAATATTCAACTCCTGCCGCCATTGCACCACCGGCTTCTCCCAGCCTTCTTCCCAGCGCTGAGCAATTAGTGGCTTGGCTTGAAGCGCCATCCCCATGCCTCTAGCCGATTGCTGGGTCACCTGTTTTAGCTGCTCTGGTCGCCGCTTCAGCGCCAATCCTAAGCTAGCCGTTTGCAGGAAGACAGCCATTGGCTCTCCTATCTGCACAGCACCAAAGGCCAGCACGCCTAGCTCACCCCCCGTGGGACCAAAGCCAGTAATCACATGCTGAATATCATGGGTTTTTCTGCCCCGCATAACCACCCAGTCCTCATCGGTTTTGATTTCCCGGCGACGGTAGAAGTTGGGGTCATATCCTAGCGTTTTTAGGACAGTGGCATAAGTATATCCCAAACTGTCAGGCGGCAATTGCAGCAGGGCAGCGAGGTCCACTTCTGGTCCAAGGTAGCGCTCTTCCATCATTTTCCAGGCTTCTGGAATCGCTCTGACTCGTTCAACACAAGCTTGCATCTGCGGGCTTCCCCGGAGATTATCTTGAATATCAAAGACATTGTCTGTTTTTTCGCCCATCGACTTGAGCAAGTCGGTTACAGAATGGAGATTACGAAGGGTGCGGCTCAGTTCTTCTAAATTCAACACAACATGATGTCCTCTTTGATCGATCAGTAATTAAGTGGATAAAGAATTGAGTAATGGTTCGTAAACGAACAGATGAGCAATGTAGGGATGATGAAATGAAACTTAGTGAACTTAATTGGGTAATATCGAGTGGTTCACTTCAGCTTTGGTACATTGGGTTAACTAAGGATGAGGGGTAGACGACGTTTGAAGGTTTTCATGATGCTTCTCTCTGTTGATTTGTCGATAAATGGGTTGTGTTCGTTGATTGAATCAAGAGTTAATTGAATCAGGGATTACTTGCTACACCCAGATTGGGTAGAGAGGTTGCAGGTGTAGGAACCATTGTTCTGGGTGTTAATGGTGGTACTGCCGCTAACTCCACTACCTTTGCTATAGCTGTAGTTGGTTTGGCTGTTGTAGCCATAGGAGTTGTCGTTGTAGGTGCCGTTGCGATTGGCGCTGTGGTAGCCGTTGCTGGTTTGGCTGTTGTAGCTGTTGTAGTGGGAACCGTGGTAGGAGCCATTTGCCCCCTTGTAGGTGGAGCGACAGCCGCCAGCAAAGCCACCGCCGTAGTACACCCCACTAGCACACTGGGCGGCACCATGGGGTCCCCAAGCAGCAGAGCGACTAGCAGATCCATTGGATCCGTAGGTAGATCTAGAGATAGTAGAAGCTTGTGCAGTAGGGGTAAATCCAAGGGGGGTAATCGCGAGGGTGACAACGGTCAGACCAGAAATCAGGGATGTAGTGAATTTCATGATTGGTGTTCCTTTCAACTTGATGCTCTTATCCTAGGCTTGTCCCCCAGTCAAACGCATGAGGCTCAAGCCCTGATCTGGGCAGGGACTTTAGTCCTGCTGTTTACCCCTCTTTCAAGAAACACATTCCGGGGCTGAAGATTGAGCAATCAGGTCAAAGCCAAGAGATTGAGCCTTTTTCCTCAACTTGTTTAGGACTTGCTCCTGGTAACGCTGCTCATAATAGTCCAGTCCAGGGTCAGCATACTGTCCGCTAGTCGTCCACATCTGGTAGAATAAGCGTGCGATTTTATGGGCAGTAGCGGTAATCGCTTTGGAAGCACCAAGACGAGAACGTAAACGTCGATAAAAGGTTGTGTTGCACAACTAGTTGCGTTGCTTAATTTGTTGGCATTTGGCTATTGGTTGAGCATAGCTCGGACAATAGAGCCAAAAATATAAAGTAAGCTTGATATTTATTTACTGGTTAACTGCTTGGTGCATGCGAAGAGAGATGTTATTACTATGCTGCTAGCTCTGCAGCTTGAGTATGAACGGAAAATTTACAGCCAGCAATTTTTCATGGCTTCGTTGTGAGCCTCGGTTCATGTCACCTAATTTGACAAGACTTATTTATCTTTTTTCCTGTCGCGATCAAATGCCCTCTTAATCAGTTAATAAGCTGGGAGAACGTCGTGAGCTTATTGGTCCTGCTGCTGGGACCACACAACGAGTGAACTCAATCCGTGAAGGTACAAGCTAGAGTTATCTGACCTCACGTCCAAGAGATTTTCATGATTCACATCGCTTGCACTTGTCAATATGCCCTTATAGTTTCCTGGTGCCAAATCAACTGGTTTTGGAATAACAACAGTCTTGTCTGCGCCACGGTTCACTGCAACCACTACGACATCCTGCCTGTAGCGCCGTTCGAATACCAAAACATCTTGGTCAGCATAAAGCGTAACGTATTCTCCTTGAGAGATCGCTGGACTGTCCTTCCTCAAGCTAGCTAAGGTTGTGATGGTTTTGAAGGCGGGTGTGTCTTCACTCCACCGCGTCATTCCAACCCGATTATAGGGATCGTCATTATCGGAATTGATGTTTATCGGGGTCGTATTGTGGCCATCATCGTAGTACACCAGGTATTGTTCGTCACCGTAGAAGATAATCGGGATGCCGCGAACGGTCATCAACAAAACGGTCGCCAGGTCCATCCGTCGATCGCGTTCGGTCTCATCGATGCCTAGCTTCTGCAAGCGCACCAAGGTCCGCATCTGGTCATGGTTATCGATGAAGGTGCCCTGCCAGGTATCTCGCCCCTGAAAGGCCGTCACGCGCTGGTGTAGGAATTGGTCTAACTCCTGTGCGCTCAGTTTCTGAGTGTCATCCTCGGCATCGCCGCCGACGAATCGATTCAAGCGGAACGACAGTTGGAAATCGAAGATATTCGTCGCATAGAGGTCGTAATTGTTGGCAAACCTAAGAGACTTCGCGTCCCCAACTCCGCCATTGGACCATTCACCCACAATGTAGGGGGCAGGTCTGCCCATCTGTTTTGAGTAGTCGATCGTGGCATGCGTGAATCTGGAGACGAACTCGGGGAAAACGAACTTGATGGCATCTAATCGGAAATCGTCAACTCCCTGTGAGAGCCATTCTTTACCAGCACCAATCAAATAGTCTGAAATCATCGGATCGCGTTGGTTGTAGCCGCTCAAGTCGGCTAACAGACAGTGATGCAGTTGCCAATAAGTCCATTGATAATCCGGCACGGGTGGTATCGGAGTCAACACCTGTTGGCAGCGCGGATCGTCATTGTAGTGTTTGTAGAATCGGGTTCCATAGGTTGTATCGTAATCGTCGTTATAGCTGTTAATGAAAATCCGATCGGAATCGGTCGACTGGTAAAGGCGACCGTAGACGTGATTATCGTTGGGGTTGGAATGATTCAATGTGATGTCCTGGATGTAATGCATCTCTCGGGCATGCAGCTCGCGGCTCAGCAAGTTGATGTCATCCCAGTTACCAAAGTGGGGATTGACCCGGTAATAGTTTTGCACCCAATAGCCGTGGTACCCGGTTCCATAGCCCGTGCCTGACTCATAAGCTCTGACGTTCTCCATCAATGGAGTGACCCAAACAGCTGATATTCCCAATCGCTTTAGATAATCAAGCTTTTCGACAATACCGGAGATGTCCCCGCCCCAATAACTGCGCCACTGTTCCTCCTGTGTACAAGCAACTGCAAAACAGTCGACAGTATTTGTGGCATCTGGGTAATCGGGGTCAACATAGGGATTGTAGGGAGTGTGAGGGTTGAAACGATCGGTCACGATGAAGTAGATCGTTCTGGCCCGATAATCCATAGCTTTCTGGGCGTTTGCATGGGCTGCCAGAAACATTAGCGACAGCAGAAATGCGATCACGCTGGCAATCTGTTGGACAGCGTAAGTTCTGCCGGACTGGGTTCTAATAAAGCGCCAGAATACGAAGACTTCACTTATCAATCGTCCCCCTCCCTGTGTTTCGTGATATTTTTTTAAAGTCAAATACTAAAGCGTGCTTCGTTTTAACCTCCCAACATATAAATCAATAGCCATATGTTCAGCTATTGTACGGGTAATACAATTTCCTTCTACAAGCGATATATAACTTTGCATAATCCTGACTGCAACTTTTTGTAATAAACTTACTACATAAGAAGCCGTTTCTAAAGAACAATTAAGTGCAATAGGCATCCCATCAGGATTCAGCGAATCTAGAGAGTAGCTGTGGGGTTGAGAGGATGTCTGAGAAGTATAAATAGCTACGCTGATCGTCTAACCATAAGTCGAACCATAGCAGCATAGATAAAAGCTTCAGAAGTAGCAGGCAAAGCTTCATAATCAATAGTCATACCAATTTAATGTGAAGATAAGCTTAATACAGCAGCAGTAATGCAGGGATTGAGCATTTCGGAAAACTGGAGGAGATCACCCCCCAGATTTCGACCGCGTGTTCAGTGTGAATGTTGCTGGTCAACTGTTTGTTACGCAGGCTGCCGCTCGCTACCTTCCATCCGGTGGACGGATCGTGCTGACTTCCTCACAGTCAGTGCTCAGATTGCGGTCTTCCATCACACGCTCTACGCCGCAAGCAAAGCTGCCGTTTCAGCGATGGTGCTCAACCTGGCTCTTGAATTGGGAGAGTGTGGAATCACCATCAACGCGATCGCACCCAGCGGTACAGCGACAGACATGGCAGAAGAGAATGGGAAGCTTTACACACCCCGCACTACGGAACGCACCGCCCGATGCTTTGCTTAAGAGCAAGACATCACTGTAACGTCTGGCTAAACCGGAAGAAATCGCCGCAGATGTTTCCGGAAGGGAAGCGTAACATATTTACATTATTCTTTTCGGTTGTGTTGCAAAAACTGCTTGAGGACAGGCAATTCTTTTGGACTAGCGCAATCCTTTAGCTTGACTATAGCTGAATGGTGATTTAATCAAATCATTTTCTCGAAAGCGATTTAACCGGAAAAGCTTCAGCTTATCAACTAACAAATTACTTTCCCCTAGTACAAACTGGCTCATCAAATCGCCAATAATCGGACTTAGCTTATATCCATGACCACTAAAGCCAACAGCGCAGTATAGTCCTGGTACAAAATCTAGCTTATCTATTATGGGTTGGTAATCTGGTGTGACTCCCCAAATTCCTGCGTATTTTTCCACGATTTTTCCTTTTTGCAGAATTGGGAATCGATGCAATAATTTTTGATGCAGTTCTTCTGTGATGTGAGGAAAAAGCTGCCCTTGAAAATCATTAGCATCTTGAAGTGAGAATTGAGGATGGTATTTGGGATCAGAATTACCAATTCGGGTGTAAGGCAAGGTAGCATCAGAGCGAGAGTAACAGAGATTTACCAAGTCTGAAATCACAGGATGGTTTGTTGCAAATTCTGTTGGTCGCTCCACTACAACAACGTGTTCAACTACTGGGGTTACTGGAAACTCCAACCCCAGATGCTCGGTAAATTTCTTTGCCCAAGGACCAACGCAATCAATGACGGTGCGCGTTGCGACTTCGCCCGCTGGCGTCATCACACCTGCTATTTGACCCTCGAAATCTAACATGATTTGTTGAACGGGGCAATGAGAGCGAATTTCTACACCTAGGTCTATAGCTCGTTTAGCCAGAGCTTGCGTAGTCTGAGGGGGAGAGCCATAACCTGAGTCTGGTTCATAAGCTGCCGCTGCTACGTCAGTAAGATTTAGGTGAGGCACTAAGTCCTGAACTTGTTGCAAGTCTACCAGGTCAACGTTGATGTTGGTTGACCGATGCATTTGAATGACACTCTTCAGCGTCTCAACATCGAATTCCCCTACCAAAATGTAGTAGCCACAAGGATTGAACCCACTATCGTAGCCACCATATCTTTCCGGAAACTGATGAAATAGCTTTAAAGACTGGTGGGCTAACTCAGCGAGCAGTGGATGAGTGTAGTGAGTGCGAATAATACCGATTCCTTTACCAGAGGCACCGTTGGCTAGTTCTTTTTTCTCAAGCAAAAGGACTTTGCCAGCTTTTCTTTCTGCCAAATGCAGGGCAATTGAGGCACCAATGCACCCCCCACCCACTACAACAATGTCTGCTGTCTCAACCATGCGCTACACCATTTCTTAAATAATGTGAAATTCACCTAATGCCTTCAGCTCTTTTATCCTGCTTATTATAATAAGCATACTCATCTCTGTTTGTTAAGTAACGCAAACACTCCACTACCCCTTGTCCTGTTCCTTCCCCTTGTCCCCGGCGCAAAGAGCGAGAGAACCTCCTTTGAGAGCAAATCGGCAACTTTGCCTTGTTGCCCTTTTTCAATCTCAGAGACAATCTTGTAGAATGAATGTATTCTTACGAAGTTAAAATTGATTGTTTTAGGTTGATAGGAACTGGACCGTATTTCATAATGCTATTTTTTAGGGATTATCCTAACATTAAACTTTCTTGACTTGTTGGCTAATATCTGCATAATTTTTGACTAGCTATAGAAGTTGCATCCTCAAAGACCTTTCCATATGGTATCGAAAAACTTGGCACATACTGAACCCTTACATCTAGCTATCTCTGAACAGTTGTGTGAGCAAATACTTAGCGGTAAATATGAACCGGGAGATCAGCTACCAAGTGAAAATCAATTGATGTTACAGTTTAATGTTAGTCGGATTACTGTCAGACGCGCACTCGCCAACTTAACGAATCAGGGTTTAGTTATATCTCAAAGAGGGAAGGGAGTTTTTGTTAAAGAGCGGAAGAAAGTTACGCGCTCTTTATCCAATCCTCTCATTTTTTTTGATGAGGATATGGCACGTCAAGGAGTAAGTAGTAGTATTCACAGCCTCTTCTATGAAAAAATAGCGCCCTCTTATAAAATTGGAAAAAAATTAGATCTTCCTAGTGATACTCTGCATATTTACTGTCAGAAGAAAATTATCCTGACTGATCAAATCTCCGTTGCATTAGATATTACATATATTCCGCTAGATTTGGGAAAAGCTTTTGCAGATCAGTTACAGTCTAGCCTGATCTATCCCACGCTTGATAGTAATGGAGTCTCGATTGAACGAGTAGAAACGACTTTAGAGTGTACGCATGCGACTCATGAAGTGAGTCAACAACTCGATATCCCTCTAGGAGCACCATTACTAGTAAATCAGTACGTAGCTTACACAACTGGAAACCACCCTGTTATTTGCGGTGAAACGCTCTCCAGAGCCGATCGACTTTGCTATTCAGTTGTTCTGACTAAAACGATCTAATCATGGCAGGTCAAGTGCTATGTGAAATAGGGGTCAGTGAGTAAGCAATGAATAAACTGAAAATCGCGCAAAAAAGTATCTGAGAATACAGCTTTTGGGAATTATGAAGCAGTAGCTTGTTATTACAAGTATTATACGGTTAGTAATGTTCAATCATTAACTTGGAGGAGCGAGCCTTGTGTGGCATTGCTGGAGTCATTTATAGTAGCTTGGAGGGTTATCAAAACCTCGGCTCGGATTTGCTGAGTTTGATTGAGCCATTGGAGAGCAGAGGACCAGACTCCTGTGGAGTGGGACTTTACGGCAATGGCGAGCCGCCATCATTCTTCAAGGTGCTGCTATTGGCTGAGGGCAATGTGCTATGGCAGGAAGTCAAGCAGTCTTTGGGTCAACTTGCAGAGGTTGTGAAGTTTGAGAGCCTTGGCAGTGGATGCCGTGCTGTGCTGCGCTCGAAAGATGACAAGTGCTTGAGTTTCCTAGAATTGAGGACAGAGCTAGCCAAGAGTTTTCCTGAGATACATCTTTTAAGTATGGGGCAGCAACTGGAGATTTATAAGGAAATCGGCGCTGCTAAGCATCTGTTTGAGAAGTACAAGCTTAAAGGGTTTGCCGGAACCCATGGTATTGCCCATACCCGCATGGCAACAGAGTCAGTTGTAGATACCTATCACTCTCATCCCTTCACATCGGCACAAGATTTGTGTATCGTCCACAATGGACAAATTTCTAACTACTATAAGTTGCGTTTCGCCTTGGAGCGGCAAGGAGTGGTGTTTGAGACTAATAATGATTCAGAAGCGATCGCACACTACCTCCGCTACCAGTTGGTACAGGGCAAATCCTTAGAAATTGCCCTTAATAGTCTCCTGAATGACTTTGATGGCACCTATACCTTCTTAGTTGCGACACCAGACAAAGTGGGACTGGTGCGCGACAAGTTTGCTGCCAAGCCAGCAGTCGTTTACGAGTCAGCTAAGATGATTGCCATAGCTTCGGAATACCGTTGCCTACTGAATTTGTCTGAATTTGATCCCAGAGCAACAATTCGAGAACCTGACGCTGGGGAAGTGAATATTTGGAGAAGTGGAGAAGAGAAGAGAGCAGGGGGAGCAGGGGGAGAGAAGAGAACTGCTGGTACCCCTGTCATAAGATAGGTTAAAAGTGCTGCATATCATGGTTTAATTCCTAGTTTTGTCATAGCACTCCTAAATGATTCCTTAAAAATCCGACTTCTTTCTCTTTGCGCTCTTGGCGTCCTAACGCCTACGCCTTCGGCATGCTTCGCAAACGGCAACGCTAAGTCGCTAGCGCTACGCTGAGGCGGTTAGAAAAAATAGTTCTCATAACTCAAAAAAAAGACTGCTACATGCAACAGCAATTGTTAGAAAAAATAGTATTGGACTGCGCCAACCTTAGTACACGAGAAATTAATCAACGGCTCAAAGCTCTAGCATCTGAAGGTGTTTATTCTGTCGAGCTGCTGAATCCAGCGGGGCGTCATAACTTAGCTGTCGGGATTGAATACCCCCTCAACATCACCTTCACAGGAGCTGTCGGCTACTATTGTGGTGGCTTGGGCGATGGTCCTAATATCAAAGTGTCTGGCACTTGCGGCTGGTCGGTTGGTGAAAATTTGATGAGCGGTCAAATCATGGTTCATGGCAATGCTTCTGCTAATGCTGCCGCCTCTGCCCATGGTGGTAAAGTTTGTATTCTCGGCAATGCTGGACCACGCGCTGGAATTTCGCTCAAGGGCGGTACCCTGATTGTGACTGGCAATATCGGTTATGGCAGTGCTTTCATGATGCAGCAAGGGTGCATAATTGTCTGCGGAGATGCTGGCGCAAATTTGGCAGACTCCATTTATGACGGAGAGATTTATGTCGGGGGAACTGTGAGTTCTCTGGGCGCAGATGCAAAGTTTGAACCCTTATCTAACACAGACTGGCAGCAACTCGAACAAGAATTGTCGCCGCTCTCGCTTGCCCCACAAGCGTATGACTTTAAAAAAATAGTTTGTGCAAAACAACTGTATAACTTTAAGGCTAAGGATTGGTCTAAATGGAAAGACGCATATTAGAAACTAGCCACACTTATTCTCCTCATGCCATTAAGGCTATTCAGGATAGGGCAGAACTGGGTCGCTACATAATTCGGGGATATGGTGCTTTTCGTGATGTTCCCCGGTTCGACGATCTCATCTTCCTCTCTGCTTCCATGACGCGGTTGCCGTTGGAAGGCTATCGGGAGAAATGCAATACCAAGACAATTTTGGGCACACGTTATGCTAAGCGTCCAATGGAGCTAGAGGTGCCAATTACGATTGCGGGAATGAGTTTTGGCGCACTCTCAAGTAATGCGAAGGTAGCTTTAGGACGGGCAGCAACCATGTTAGGTATGTCCACAACGACGGGTGATGGGGGAATGCTGCCAGCGGAACGGGAAGCGTCAGCTAAATTGGTTTACCAATGTCTGCCTTCACGCTATGGTTTTAACCCCAAGGATCTGAAACAAGCTGATGCAATTGAAATTGTCGTTGGGCAAGGGGCAAAACCAGGTGGTGGGGGGTTGCTGCTGGGACAGAAAGTAAGCAAAGTAGTGGCTGGGATGCGGACGTTACCGGAGGGAGTAGATCAGCGATCGCCCTGCCGTCATCCCGACTGGATTGGTCCAGATGATTTGAGAATCAAGATTGAGGAGTTGCGAGAAGCAACAGATTGGGAGATCCCGATTTACGTCAAAATGGGCGCAACCCGCGTCAAAGACGATGTGAAACTAGCGGTGAAAGCTGGTGCAGATGTCATTGTCCTTGACGGTATGGAGGGAGGGACAGCGGCAACGCAGAGTATTTTTCAAGAACACACTGGCATCCCCACACTTCCTGCTCTGGTGCAAGCAGTGGAGGCGCTTCAGGAGATTGGGGTTTATGGTCAGATACAACTAGTGATTTCTGGCGGGATTCGTTCTGGTCCTGATGTAGCAAAAGCGATCGCGCTAGGAGCTGATGCAGTTAGTTTAGGTACAGCGCCTTTGATAGCAATGGGATGTAATAAACCTATTTACATTGAAGACTACCACAAGTTAGGCACAGAGCCCTATCATTGCCACCATTGCCACACAGGCAGATGTCCAGTGGGGATTACTACCCAGGATGAGGAGTTGATGCAAAGGTTACCAGTGGAGTCAGCTACGACACATATAGCGAATTACCTACAATCCCTAGTGATGGAGGTTCAGAGCTTAGCCAGAGCTTGCGGTAAGTCTGATGTGCATAATTTAGAGCGAGAAGATTTGGTGGCGTTAACGCTGGAGGCTTCGGCAATGGCGAAGTTGCCGTTAGCGGGAACAGACTTTGTGATGGGGCAGTAGCAGGGGGCGATCACTCTGGTTGCGTCCGAGGTGTTGACTTCGATCTAGGTGGCGTCTACTCGCCATGAGTCGTTGGTTGACTGCCAGTGAGGTCTGTGAGACAGCGCTATGCGTGAGGGTCTCCCTCCGTAGGCAACTGCGATTGCCCGTTGGGCAACGCTTGTCTAATTCTGGACTCTAAGGAAAATAATACCAAGACAAAGAGAAATTACGGTTTAAGATTGAAGGTTTTACAGATTATTGCTGGCAGTCTAAAAATCATTCTATTTCTAAAGTAGCTGTGTTTAACCCTAGTCTTATTCCTGATAAGAAGCCAGGTTTTTATTTATATAAAATTTAATTAAAGTAATAATTAGTGCGAGGACGAAAAATGTTCAAATTTTTCTTTTCTTCAATTTAAAGGTTCACTAGAAACTGCTTCAGTAACCTCCTTCAAGCTCAATTTTTAAGTTTAAGGAGGTCAAAAACTCAATGCTGCTCCTTTAGGCTTAAGTCTTTGGATAGATGTAGACATGAGTTGAAACAAGCGCCAGTACATTGTAAGTTTACAGTTGCAAAAAAAAATATTAGATGCTACAGTCTTTTAGATTTGAGATTTCTGTTTTAAAAAAGATTTATTCACGCTAGAAACAGCGATAATCGCAGTCTGAGTTCAAGCACTGAGTGAGGAAAATCTATGCATCAGAAAAAAGATCAGAAGAGAGCAATTATCATTGGAGCTGGTCCTGCTGGCTTAACTGCTGCTTATGAGCTACTTGATAAAACAGATATTAAGCCGATTGTTTATGAAATGAGTGATGAGATTGGCGGTATTTCTAGAACTGTGAACTACAAGGGATATCGCATGGATATTGGTGGTCACCGTTTCTTTTCCAAATCTGATATTGTTATGGATTGGTGGCTAAAATTTTTGCCAATAGAAGTTATAGAGGACCGAAACTTAACTATTACTTATCAAAATCGAGCTAGACAAATATCAAATATTGATAAGCAAGCTGTTTCGGATCAATCCGACTGTGTAATGCTAGTTCGAAAGCGGAAATCAAGAATACTTTTTTTAAGAAAATTCTTCGATTACCCTATTACCTTAAGTAAAAATACACTTATAAATTTAGGTCTTATCAGGACCTCAAAAATTCTTTTAAGTTATATTCGTACCAAAGTATTTCCTATTAAAAAAGAAACCAATTTAGAGGAGTTTTTTATTAACCGCTTTGGCAGAACTTTATATCAAACATTCTTCAAATCTTATACAGAAAAGGTATGGGGAGTTCCTTGCTCTGAGATTAGCGCTGAGTGGGGGGCGCAACGGATTAAAGGCTTGTCAATTACCAAAGCAGTTATCCACATGACAAAGCAGATCTTCTCCCTTAACTCCAAGTCAGTAAAGCAAAAAGATATTGAAACATCATTAATCGAAAGATTTTTATATCCTAAGCTAGGTCCTGGACAGCTTTGGGAAGATGTTGCAGAAAGAGTTAAAGCTATGGGAGGAGAGGTTCATCTAAATTCCCAGGTTCAAAAATTGTTTGTTGATAGAGACTTGCTGACTGCTGTAGAAATTCACCATTCAGGTACTGGAGAAGTAAATCGGGTAGAGGGAGATTACTTCATCTCCACAATGCCTGTCAAGCAATTGGTTAGAGCCTTGCAGACACATGTACCAGCAGACGTAAGAAAAATTAGCGAAGGTTTAGTATACCGAGACTTTATTACAGTTGGCTTGCTAGTTAACAAGCTCATTATTAGAGATAAAGATAAGAATGCTAAACTCATCCAAGATAATTGGATTTATGTACAGGAATCTGATGTCATGTTGGGCAGAATTCAAATCTTTAATAATTGGAGTCCTTATTTAGTGAGGGACAATACTAAAGTTTGGCTAGGGCTAGAATATTTTTGTTATGAGTCTGACAAGTTATGGAAGATGACAGATGAGAAAATGGCAAAATTTGCTATTGATGAACTAGTAAAGATTAGATTTATTTGTGAAGAAGACGTATTAGACCATACTGTGATCAGAGTACCAAAAACCTATCCAGCTTACTTTGGAACTTATCCCGAGTTTGAAAAAATCCAGTCCTATGTTAATCAATTCGAGAACCTTTATCTAGTTGGCAGAAATGGGATGCACAAATATAACAATCAAGACCATTCAATGCTTACTGCTATGGCTGCAGTAGATAATATCAAGCATGCTATAAAAGATAAAACTAATATCTGGCAGATTAATACAGAAGAAGATTATCACGAGAGCAAAACCAACACAGATGATACCAAGGTAAAGAACCCTACTGTAAAACAGCGTCAAGCAACAGTAACTTAAATTAATTGAATGATTAATAAGAGCTTAACAGCTGTTGGATATGGGTTTAAACCACCCTTGCACTGATATGCTGCCCTTAACTGCTTCAAGTCAACTCAGATCTTGCATCTGGAAATATTGATGTCAAAACCACAACTACGTGCAAGAGGTAACAAGTGCTCAATATTAAGTAAAAGAAGAGACACTACAATTTTAGGAAAAATCGATTCTAGGGCAGTTTGTGCAGCCTCACCCCAATCA
>JAFAVL010000237.1 GCA_019242465.1 Chroococcidiopsidaceae cyanobacterium CP_BM_RX_35
GAACACAGAACTGTACAGCAGTCTGCCTCCAAATTAGTCGAGTTCAGACGCAGGGCAACCAAGTCACCTCGCATCTCAGTTGTATCAGCCGTGGGGATTGCAGCTAACTCCACTGTCACTTGGCGTTGGTCTTCAGTCAAGAAGTAAACGCGCTTGATGTCGTAATCTCCCCCCTCGTGTTCTAAGCGGGAGGGACACCACTGTAACCGACTAGCCAACCAGCCTAAAAACATCAGCGCTTGAGCCGAATTGCCATGTTGGTAATCGATTGTCACTTGGTCAACTTCCTTGAGCGCGGCACGACGTTGCGGCGGATCGAAAGCTTCGGCTGTTAATTCTTGCCAAGCTGCTAGGCGACGCCAATTAAGATCAGCAACTGGCATCCCCGCCTCGATCAGCTCTTCCACCTTTAGCAAATCAGCTTCTGTCTCGCTAAAGCCACTGGAGTCGAAGATAATAGAGTTACATGCTGCCGCTAGTCGCTTAAATAAACTACTGTTGGGATCAGGCGTTGCCTTCCACCACAAAAACTTCGGCAATCCACCAATCAATAGAGCAGAGAACATGCCACCTACCCGTTCTAAAGCACTGACTGTGCCCTTCAAGGTGATGTACTCACAGCAGATTAGTGTATGCGATGACTGCTTTTGAATTGGGCAATAGGCAGAGACTTGAGCCGTCACTCCTTCATCTTCTCCAGCGATGGGGCAGAGGGCAATGATGCGGCAGGGGTTGCGACTAGCGATCGCATCGGCAATGGAGGGGCTTTTTGCGTCCGAGGCATAGAAGACACTGCTGGTGTTAGCACCCTCATCATTAGTAACACTACCACGACGCTTGGCAAGTTCTTCCCGCAACTTTTCTAATGTTTGTGTGTTTGCCTTGCCACTCACTGGCAGTCCATAACTTTTTTGAGCTTCCCGCAAAGCCGTTGCAGTACGTGGTCCTGGAATCCCATCAATCGGACCACTGTAAAATCCTAGAGTCGTCAACAACTGTTGAGTTTCTTCAGGTTCGTAAACAATCAAGCTAAATGTTGTCGCCCGTATAGCAGCAGGAAGCCCACCGTCATCACCAGCAACGCCATAACTTTGCCAAATTTTACTGAGTTCCGCCTCGATTTCTGTAAGCGAAACATCCTTTGGAGCCTGAAGTGAAACAATTGGTGGAGATTGGATCGTCATAGTGATTTCTCAAGCAGCAACTAAAGATTTAATCTGAATCTGTAGGGTGCGTTCACCAACGAGGAATTAATCCCTACAAGCGACGCCAGCGATGTCCATCTTGCTCAATTAGGAGTTCCGCTTCGGCTGGTTCCCAAGTCCCAGCCTCATATTGCGGCACTGACGCTGGATCTGCCGGGTTGTCCCAAACGGAGAGCGCTGGAGTCACCACCTGCCAAGCAGCTTCTACCTCGTCCGCTCGCGTAAACAAAGTTTGGTCTCCCATCATGCAATCAATTAACAGACGATCGTAAGCGTCAGAATTCGTTGAACCAAAAGCTGAGCCGTAACTAAAGTCCATATCAACGGAACGAGTTTGGAGACTTGGTCCTGGCATCTTAGCTTCAAAGCGGAGTGATATACCTTCATTTGGCTGAATCCGCATCGCCAGAATGTTGGTATGGGTTTGTTGAGCTGCTGATTGGAAGATGAGATAAGGCACTTCGCGGAAGTGAATCGAAATTTCGGACACTTTTTTGGGCAATCGCTTGCCAGTACGCAAGTAGAAAGGAACGCCATGCCAACGCCAATTGTCAATGGCAAATTTCATTGCCACATAGGTGGGCGTCGTGGAGTGGGGATTGACCCCTGGCTCCTCGCGATATCCAGGCACTTTTTTCCCTTTCATCCACCCAGCACTATACTGACCTCGAACTGCTGAGCGCTCTAGATTTTGGATGTCAGCTAGATGAGTTGCTTGGATCACCTTCACTTTTTCTGTGCGGATACTATCGGCATCCAAAGCATTAGGCGGCTCCATAGCCGTGAGGCAGAACAATTGCATCAGATGGTTCTGCAACATATCCCGCAAAGCACCAGAACTCTCATAATATCCAGCCCGATCCTCGACTCCCACTGTCTCTGCCACAGTAATCTGAATGTGGTCAACAAACTGGCGATTCCACAGTGGCTCAAAGATTGCATTCGCAAAGCGGAAGACAAGTAAATTCTGAACCGTTTCTTTACCTAAATAGTGGTCTATTCGGTAGACTTGCTCTTCTTTACAAACCTTCTGTACCACTCTGTTCAGGTTCCGGGCTGAACCCAAGTCCCGACCAAAAGGTTTTTCTATGACCAGGCGAGTTTTGATTGGGTCATCCAACATCCCCGCCCCTCCTAACTGCTGAATTGCTTCAGGAAAGAATTTCGGGGAGACAGAGAGGTAGAACAGCCGATTTCCGCGTGTTCCCCGTTTCCCATCTAACTCGCTCAACAGCTCTTTAAGTTTCTGGTAGCTTTCTGGGTTGTCTATGTCACCAGAACAGTAGAACAAACCTTGGGAGAAGTCTTGCCAAAGTTCCTCAATCCCGATGCCGTCAGAAAACTCTTCAATGCCCTCTCGCATCTGTTCACGGAAAAAGTCATCACTCCAGTCTCGACGAGCGACACCAACGATCGTGGTTTCTGGCGGAATCCGCCGATTTTGCCGCAGTTTATACAGCGCTGGTACCAACTTGCGCTGGGTAAGATCTCCTGATGCTCCAAAGATGATAATGATCTGAGGTTCGGGTGTCCGTTCTTGTTGCAGCCCGATGCGCAAAGGATTTTCTAGCAGCGTCACCATAGTTGTTTACGGGTTAAATTTTGACTCCCTCTCTATCCTGCGCTTCGCAAGCAGAAGGAATGGTATACAATCATGCAGAATATCCAGAGGCTAGCCTCTGGATATCTACTAAGCTAGCGATTTAACTAAACTGGCGACAACCGATCAACTTTCTCTTCTAAAGATTTCATCAACGACTCAAATGGCTTGATGAACTTGTCAATCCCTTCAACCAGCAGCTCATCCATCACTTCATCGATACTGATGTTAATGTCTGGATCTTTGAGACTTTCCATCAGCTTATGAGCTTCTTCCACCTTAGTTTCAATCCGGTTCTCCACATTGCAGTGGTCAGCGCAAGCTTCAATCGTTGCTGGTGGTAGGGTGTTAACAGTGTCGGGACCAACTAGCTCGTCAACATACATGACATCGCTGTAGCTAGGGTCTTTAGTGCTGGTGCTAGCCCACAATAGACGTTGGACTTTGGCTCCTTTAGCTGACAAAGCTTTCCATCGTTCGCTTTGAATAATTTCTTTGTACTTTTGGTAGGCAATTTTGGCGTTGGCGATCGCCACTTTACCCTTGATTTCAATCAGCCGTGCTTCTCTGTTGGGATCGGCAAGACCTTGTTTGAGCTTAGCATCAATGCGAGCGTCGATGTTGCTATCGATGCGGCTCAAGAAGAAGCTTGCTACAGAGGCAATTTTACTAATGTCTTTTCCTTCAGCCGCTCGTTTTTCTAAGCCTCGGATATAAGCCATTGCCGTCTCGACATAGCTCTCCACCGAGAACAGCAGAGTGACGTTGACATTGATCCCGGCAGCAATGGTTTGCTCAACTGCAGGCAAGCCCTCCCTTGTACCGGGAATCTTGATCATGACGTTTTCTCGACCAATTGCCTCGTAATATCGATGAGCTTCCTTGATTGTTGCCTCAGTGTCGTGGGAGATCGTCGGTGGCACTTCAATGCTGACATAACCATCTAGACCATTCGACGATTCATAAACGGGACGCAAGATGTCACAGGCGTTGCGAATATCTGCAAATATCAGCGATTCGTAAATCTTGTAAGTTGGCAATCCAGCTTTGATCCCAGCTTCAATATCAGCATCGTAAATCGCGTTGCCAGAGATTGCCTTCTCAAAAATTGCCGGGTTAGAGGTGATCCCACAGATTCCCTGATTTTCAACCAGATCTTTGAGTTCCCCAGACTGAATGAGATCCCTGGTCAAATTGTCCATCCAGATACTTTGACCGTAGTTTTTGATCTCTAATAAATGATTGGTTGCCATAGTCTTTCTCTCTTAACTCCTATGCATGTTTATGTGACATTTAGATTTCAATTTCAGCTTAGAGCGTCAATCCAAAATCCAAGTTGCTCGTTAGCTGTGCGGAAACGCAAAGACCCAAAATCCAAAACCGCATCACTGTGGTACACGACTTCTTCTCATCATGTCCTTCTCACCTTTCGCCTCTGCCCATTGTTGAATGAAGGACTCCACCAGTGCCACGTCTTCTTCACTACCAATGATCAGCGGCGTGCGCTCGTGCAGTTTCTCTGGTACGACATCCAAAATTTCCTGAGTACCTGTACTGGCTCTCCCACCTGCTTGCTCAATCAAAAACGCCAAGGGCGCAGACTCATACAGCAATCGCAACTTGCCCTCTAGTTTCTTAAGCGTGCCGGGGTAGAGAAACACACCACCTTGCAGAAGAATCCGATGGAAGTCTCCTACCAGTGCCCCACTGTAGCGGGCCGTATATCCCTCGTTGCGGTGGACATAGCGAATGTATTCTCGGATTGCTTCCTCCCATTGCCAGAAGTTGCCTTCATTGACGCTGTAGATGGGACCATGGCTTGGAGTCTGAATATTCTCATGCGTGATGATAAATTCTCCCAAGCTGGGATCGAGGGTAAATGAGTGAACTCCTTTACCAACCGAATAGACTAGCACGGTACTTGGACCGTAAAGAACGTATCCAGCAGCGATTTGCTTGCGTCCATGCTGGAGCAGATCCTGAGCTGAGCCGTCGCGATCCTCGGTTCCTTCCTGTTGGCGAATCGCGAAGATGGAACCCAAACTCATATTAATATCTATATTGGAAGAACCATCAATCGGGTCATACAGCAGGGTATATCGACTTCTAGAGCAGTTTTCTGAGATGTAGTAGGGTTTTTCCATCTCCTCGGAAGCGAGGCGGCAGACAAGACCACTCTGCTTGAATACCGAGATAAATGCGTTGTTGGCATAGATATCCATCTTTTTGACGGTTTCTCCATGCACATTAATGTCATCAGTAAATCCCAAAACCCCCTCCATCAGCCCTGCGCGACTGAGATGTCGAGCAATGAGTTTGGCAGCAAGGGCAATGCGATTCATCACAGCACTTAGATCCTGCGCCTCAGCTGAGAAGTTTTGGAGTTGTTGCAGGACGTGACGAGACAGGGTTGTACAATCACGCTCTAGGGCATACTCCTGTTGCTCAGGTTGTTGTGCTTCAGCCATTGCCATTGTTTTCGTCCTCCCAATTGAGGGTTACAACTTCAGATCGTGAGCTTTTGTCTTACCCAGTCGTTTCTACTTTCTATGATAGGAATGGAATCTGAAAATTGAATCCCACTTTAGGTAAACTACAGAAACTAACCGTTACCAGCACCGCTTCAAAAGCGCGATCGCCTTTTGGACGAAGTGTCACAATGAGCAACATGCATACCTCGCATCAATTTTTGTTGCTTTAAACACCAAATTGAGGCAATAATTGACGAATAGCAAATAAAAAACCGACAACTATGGCGCTTTCTATTCTCACCATAAGTCATCGGGATAGACTTTATAAAATTACTTGATTTGGGTTGGTCGTAGTAGTTTATAGACTTTTGCCGCAACGAACAATATTTTTTGCAGGCAACGAGTACAGTTAAAATCCGTTTCTTCTCATGCCACCGCCACCGCCACTACGCCGATTATTTTCTTCTCGAGGCTTGGCTTTATTGACTCTAAGCTGACGCCCCATCCATTCAGCACCATCCAGCTCAGTAATTGCCGCGTCTTCCTGAGCATCTTCTGTCATTTCCACAAATGCGAAACCTCGCATCCGACCAGTTTCTCGATCTGTGGGTAATACAATTCGCTTTACTGTGCCATACTCGGCAAATACTAGTCTCAAGTCTTCTTCAGTGGCACGGTAAGACAGGTTTCCAACGTAAATAGTCATGGCGATACGTGAATCTGAACGAGGAGCTAAAGTTCATCTCTACAGACAGAAGTTAGACGTTGCGAGGAAAGCATAAGTCTTGTCTGATTTACCATTGGTGAATTTCAATGTTCGGCAACCACGGGAGGCGTTAGCAGCGTCTACAATTCAACCAGTGATAGGGCTGAACTCAGGCATACCGTCATATCATACCCTATTCGCTAGACTACACAAGGTTATCTGTCTTACAATGTATTGAATATTAGATACGGTTAAAAATCGGTAAAGACCCTTCTCGGAAATAGTAAATAAAGACATAGGGAGTCGGTAAAGATAACGACTTTCTTTCCCGACTCATGTTTGCTGTTCACTCAATTGAAATTGATTGCGGTCCACTGGCAGAGCCGTTATATGGCTGGTTACCAAACGGAGTAGAAGTGTTAGGACCAACTTGCTGATCGAGCCAGTTCTTAACTGGTTCGTCGGTCAGGTTAAGTCGGAGCAAGCCCGAACAAAAACCGCCCAAAAATGAGACCGGGTGGCGAGTGAGTTGTTTGAAAATCGGTGTCAGTTCATCTACGAACATCAAGAGCCTCCTTATGCTTCCTTTCGGATTCTAGCGCTCTCTTCACTGGCGGTGCCATCGGGTTACACCGTCGGGACTGTCAATTAAGGTAATGCCCTGAGCTTGGAGTTGGTCGCGGATGTGGTCTGCTTGGGCAAAATTACGAGCTTTCCGGGCGGTCTGCCGTTGTTGAATCTGGGACTCAATTTCCGCATCACTCAAACCACTAAGCGGTACAGAGTCAGGCTGTGCTGCAAAACCTAAAACCTCTGCCAGACAGACAAGCGTCCGCCATTGCCGCTCTAGCATTGCCGGAGAAGTACTGGTTTTTCCGGTGTGGGTTAGGAGATTGTACTCATGGTTTAACTCTTTAGCTAGCTCAAACAAGACTGCTAAACCAGTAGGAAAATTAAAGTCATCATCGACTGCTGTCTGGAACCGCTCGACGGCATCTAGGTCTAGCACTTTCCCATCCGTGCAGTCTATCTGCCAACTGTGGTTCTCACTTGTCGGCAAACCCCCTTGATATCCGAAGAGTAAACCTTCCTTGAGGGTCATCCAACCTTTTTCAGCTGAGGCAATTGCCTCATCGGTGAAATCAATTGGCTTACGGTATTGCGCCTGAAGCACAAATAACCGCACTGCCATTGGGTCAGTCGGTCGATCCAGCAACTCTCGAATAGTAATGAAGTTACCCAAAGACTTAGACATTTTTTCCCCATCTACCGTCACCATGCCATTGTGTAGCCAGAAACGCGATAGGGGTACGCCAGTCACAGCTTCAGACTGAGCGATTTCATTTTCGTGATGAGGAAAAATGAGGTCAGCCCCTCCAGCGTGGATATCGATTGTGTTGCCTAGGCGATCGCGTACCATGGCTGAGCATTCAATATGCCAGCCTGGACGCCCCATACCCCAAGGTGATTCCCACGCTGGTTCTCCTGGTTTTGCTGCCTTCCACAAAGCAAAATCGAATGGGTCTCTCTTCCTTCCCTCGTCTTCTGCATCAACCCGTCCACTTGCCCCAACTTGTAAATCTTCTAACTTGCGACCTGAAAGCTTACCATAGTCTGCAAACTGACGCACCGCGTAGTAAACATTCCCTGCTGCTGGGTAGGCATAACCTTTTTGTTCTAATTCAGATACCAGTCGCTGAATTCCATTTAGGGTATGAGTGGCACGGGGGTAGGCGTCTGCTTCCCTCACATTCAGTCGAGCCATATCCTCAAAATACGCTTGGATAAAGCGCTCAGCCACGGCTTCCATTGAGGAGTGTTCTTGCCAGGCCCGATTGAGAATTTTGTCATCAATGTCAGTAAAGTTCTGCACGTAGCACACGTCATAGCCGCGCCATTGCAGATATCGGCGCACCACATCCCAGACAATACAAGCCCGTGCATGACCTAGGTGGCAATAGTCGTATACCGTTACGCCACAGTAGTACATCCGCACCTTACCCGGTTCCTGCGGCTCAAAGGGTTCCTTTTGGCGAGTGAGAGTATTGTAAAGTGTCAGGGTCATGGCTAGGCAAGGGTAGAATCGATAATATAGGCAATAATAGGGGAAAGCCAGCACCCCTATGCTAGTGTTTAATCCGCACTTCACGCTACAGTAATACTTTTTGACTAAGCTATGGAATCAGCAGTTAGCACCAAACGCTCAGAATCAATGGATGCCCCGAAACAGGGTCTGCCAGTCACGATTATTACAGGTTTTCTTGGCAGTGGTAAAACAACTCTACTCAATCACATCCTGACGAATCAGGAGGGTCTCAAGACAGCAGTTCTCGTTAATGAATTTGGTGAAATTGGGATCGACAATGAGCTAATCGTCACCACTGGTGAGGATATGGTAGAGCTGAATAATGGATGTGTCTGCTGCACCATTAATAATGATTTGGTCCTAGCAGTTTATAAAGTTCTAGAACGCCAAGACAAAGTGGATTATTTAGTG
>JAFAVL010000461.1 GCA_019242465.1 Chroococcidiopsidaceae cyanobacterium CP_BM_RX_35
ATCGATACCTGTGGGACTGGAGGTGATGGAGCTGCAACATTCAACATTTCTACAACAGTTGCCTTTGTGGCAGCCGCTGCTGGGATTCCGGTTGCCAAGCATGGCAATCGCTCAGCCTCTAGCCAAGTGGGTTCAGCAGATGTGCTAGAGGCATTGGGAGTGAATCTCAATGCCCCTGCCCAAAAAGTTCGAGATGCACTCTCTGAGGTGGGCATCACGTTTCTGTTTGCAGCTGGCTGGCACCCAGCGCTTAAAGTCGTTGCTCCATTGCGACGCACCCTGAAGGTACGGACAGTATTTAACTTATTGGGACCTTTGGTAAATCCATTACGTCCTACGGGACAGGTCATTGGAGTATTTAGTTCAAAATTATTGGAAGCGATCGCCCTTGCCTTACACGAGTTAGGAACACAACAGGCAATTGTCCTCCACGGCAGAGAAAAGCTAGATGAGGCTGGATTAGCAGACCTAACCGATTTAGCAGTCCTCTCCCAGCAGCAAGTGCATCTAACCACTTTAAATCCTCACGAACTAGGATTAACCCCAGCTCCAACAGCAGCGTTGCAGGGTGGAGGAATCCACGAGAATCGGGCGATTCTTCAAGCAGTACTACAAGGTAAAGGCACTCAAGCACAACGGGATGTAGTAGCTTTAAATGCTACGCTAGCACTCCAAGTGGGAGGTTTAATCCCACTAGAAGCCCATGCTACAGGCATCTCCCTTGCCAGAGACATTCTAAAAAGCGGCGCTGCCTGGTCAAAACTAGAGCAACTCGTAAACTTCCTCAAAGATTAAATCTAACTCTCTTCTACTCCCTTCTCATCTCGTCCGAAATTCAACAACATTACGCTTAATCGTGACATCATAGTCGCCAAAAAAGTCGTGCCCCAAGAGTCCGATTTCTAGTTCTGCTGAAGGAGCGATCGCAACCGGAAGATGTTTGATCACAAGCCCACCAACGGCAACCGAGTTAACATAGCCGACGGGAAATTCCACAGCTTTAGCACTTGCCGTATTTGCTTTAGCTTTAGTTACTGGCACTATCCGCAAAGCTGTTGCTGTTTGCTGAGTGATCACCGTTCCACTGGCTCCCGTATCCACAATCATTTCAACTTGCTGAGTATCATTGAAGGTCACATCAATCACAGGTGTTCCACCAGCTAGACGCCTGATTGGAACTTTAAATACTATTTGGTTTGGCAACACCGTAGGCTGTGATAACTGAACTGGAGGGTGAAGAATATGATTATCTGAGTCTTTCTTGTTCAGATTAGTAGCTTGCTGCTGGGCATAGGTAAGTTGATGCTGATATTCGGCAATTTTTGTTTGGGCGAGGGCTTTGGCGAGACTGCCAGCTGGCAATGCTTGCAGCAAAGTAATTGCCTCTTGCCACTGGAGTGCCACCAGATGCCAATCTGCTGATGAATGGGCAAACTGACTGGTACTCCAAGCACTATAGGCTTTACTTTGTGCTAGTTCATAGTAATCTGGTTGCCCTGAGTTGGGTTCCACTAGCTTGGGCACACTGGCTGCTGGTTTACCTAGATCTGGACTAGCTAGTGCAGTGGCAGTAACCGTAGTAGCAGGCTGAGCATTGCCACTATTAGGGGTGGTTGACGGACTCGGACTGCCTTGAGAAGAGAGCTGCGTTGACTGCTTTAAAGTGTGGTTGCTACAGGCAACACATAAGAGTCCTATTGTTGTAGAAACAAGGGTTATTGTTATATAAAATACAGAACGCTTGAGCATAATTGCGCTTTGCCAGTAGCGCTGAAGTCTCTTGGAGGTCACTGTCGCCACTTATCTTCTTCAATCTACACCTAGTATGGAGCGGGAGATGGGGGAGCGGGTCCCCTCTAGCGATTAAGGCAAAGGGGGAGATGTGGCATAATAAATCACTACTTGTGTTAATCAGTCTTGAAACTAAAGAGCCTATGCCGATTTCTACTGCTCAACCAGCTCTGCTCGTCTTGGCAGATGGAACTGCTTATCGCGGTTGGTCTTTTGGTGCTGACGGAACCACAATCGGGGAAGTGGTATTCAATACTGGCATGACAGGCTATCAAGAAGTGTTAACTGACCCAAGCTATTGCGGTCAAATAATTACCTTTACTTATCCAGAACTAGGCAACACTGGTGTCAACCCAGAGGACGAAGAATCGCCACGACCTCAAGTACGGGGAGCGATCGCCCGCAACATCTGTCATCGTCCCAGCAATTGGCGCTCAACCATGAGCTTGACTGATTACCTCAAACAGCATCACATCCCTGGGATTTATGGTATCGATACCCGCGCCCTCACCCGCAAAATTCGCGTTTCTGGGGCGATGAACGGCGGTATATCCACCGAGATTCTTGATGAGGCTGAGTTGCTAGAACAGGTTCTAGCCGCTCCTAGTATGGCTGGATTGAATCTGGTGAGTGAAGTGACGACCTCAACCGTTTATGAGTGGTCCGACCCCACAACATCTGTCTGGGAGTTTAACCCATCTCAGCAAGTCGCAGATGAAGAACCCTTTACCGTTGTTGCTATAGACTTTGGCATCAAACGCAATATCCTGCGTCGCCTAGCAAGCTACGGTTGTCGAGTTATCGTTGTCCCCGCTAGCACCTCACCAACTGACATTCTTAAATATAGTCCTGAAGGGATCTTTCTCTCTAATGGTCCTGGCGATCCAGCTGCTGTTAGTGAAGGCATCGAAACAACAAAAGCACTGCTACAGAGCCAGAAACCAATGTTTGGCATCTGTATGGGACACCAGATTTTAGGTTTGTCTCTGGGCGCTGAAACCTTCAAGCTCAAATTTGGTCATCGTGGTCTAAATCAGCCAGCTGGCTTAGCCCAAAAGGTAGAAATTACTAGCCAGAACCATAGTTTTGCCATTAACCCTGATTCCTTACCTGATACCGATGTAGAAATCACTCACCTTAACTTGAACGACCTCACAGTAGCAGGTTTGCGCCACAAATCACTGCCCTTATTTTCAGTGCAACATCACCCAGAAGCTAGTCCTGGTCCTCACGATGCTGATTACCTGTTTGAGCAGTTTGTGCAAGTGATGCGAGAGAATCGCCGCAACTAAGAGAGGTAGACAAAGGTCACAAAAAGCCTATATACTTAAGCCTCGACTTTCAGGACGCAGCCAGGAGGGTGTTATTGCTGACCCACTAAACCTAACAGTTAGCCTCAGAGGCACTCGTGAAGTCCGGGATAACTACCAGCTATTCCGTCTGACAGGTTTGTTGGATGCTTTTTCCGAGCCGACATTCCGCAAAGTGATCAGCAAGTTTATTGAAGAAGGTCCAAATCAAATTGTTTTGGACCTCTCTCAGATAGATTTTGTTGATAGCTCTGGCTTAGGAGCTTTGGTGCAGCTAACTAAGCAGGCTCAAAGTCATGGGGGAGCATCACAAATTGTCACCAATGCTCGCGTGACTCAGACGGTCAAGCTAGTGCGTTTAGAGCAGTTTCTGGCCCTACAACCAACGGTTGAAAAGGCTCTAGAAAACATCAAGCAGGCTTAAAAGCTGTACCCGACAGGAAAACCTGAGTTATCCGGTTCCTTAATCTGGATAGCTTATCTTTTAGCTTGCGCTCTTGAGTTGAGGTGGTTGGGACGAGGGAGCCTCGTCCCGCTATCCACCGTGCCAAAGCCGCCTCCGCCAAACCCTTGAGTCATTCTTCAACAGCAACATTTTGTCAATTCCAAATCCAAAATATTACAACTCAAGTGGGGATCGCTAAAATTAGAAGAGTGTTCCTGTTCGCTCTTGAGCGAACCTGTATGCAGCGTTGGTAAGTTAGCTGAAGTATAAAGTTGAGGACTAGCTAACTGGTGAAATCAAAGGAGGATGAGTTACTAGACTGCCTAGCTACCTATGAGAGTGCAGATTTAGAACTATTGCCTGCTGTGCCAATAGGGGTGGCACAATTGCAACAGCTTTCCCCTGCAACTCTGGCTTATCTAGGGGACGCAGTGTACGAACTTTACATGAGAAATTATTACTTGTACCCACCGAAGCGATTACAAACCTATCATCGTCTCGTAGTGGCTCAGGTAAAGGCAGAAACACAGGCTCTCCACCTACTTTCACTGACCCCTCACCTAAACGGTGCTGAGTTAGAAGTTGTCCGGCGAGGTCGCAATGCGGCAACAGGGAAACCTAGGCGAGTTGAACCAGAAATCTATCAACAGGCGACTAGTTTAGAGACTTTAATTGGATACTTACACCTGACAGATCGAGGGCGTTTGCTTCAGCTCCTGAAAAAACTGAAGCTGGAGCCACATCTAGAGGAATAGTTTAAATCAATCTCAAGATATCGGCAGCAAACCGTAAAAGTCGGTTAGACTCAAGGCTTCGCGGAGCTTTCACAGGCGTTACTTGAGTCAGCTCAGCTAGCCGTCTTGCCAAAAGACGCAAAACCTAAGAATTATCATGGCCAACCAACCGAGAAAAATTAAAGCTTCTGGTAAACCTAACCGGGGTAAGCCGCTCAACGTTTCACCAGAAGCGGCTCCGGCGACGCGCTCCCGCAAGCTTAAGCTCAAGGAGAAGCCTGCTGTGCCCAAACCTGTCCTCAAAACTCCTGATGGTAATAGCGGTACTACCCCCTCGCCCCTATCTGTTCGCTATCCCCAAAAGAGTGTTGGTTACCATACTTTACATAGTAAGGAAACAGCGAAGGAGTCTTTTAGGAACCCCCTGCGTCCATCTCAAGCGACAGAGGCAGTGCCTTCCCAAAGAGAAGAAGATAGCGATTTGATTTATGGTCGCCATCCAGTCTTAGCCGCGTTAGAGAATCAGCACCAGCTCAACCGCATTTGGATCACTTCACGTCTTCGCTACGACTCCCGTTTTCACTCTCTGTTGCTGCAAGCCAAAGAAAACGGCACAGTAATCGACGAAGTTGAACCCAAGCGTCTGGACCAAATTACCCAGCAAGCCAACCATCAAGGTGTCGCAGCCCAAGTTGCTCCCTACACTTACCATGACCTAGGCGAGTTGATAGCACGAGCGAAATCTGTCTCTGAAGTGCCAGTAATTGTTGCTGCTGATGGCATTACTGACCCTCACAACTTGGGGGCAATTATCCGCACGGCAGAAGCGATTGGGGCTCAGGGACTAGTGATTCCCCAAAGGAGGGCTGTTGGGATCACATCCAGCGTGCTGAAAGTAGCCGCGGGTGCGTTAGAAACATTTCCCGTTGCCAGAGTGGTCAATTTGAGTCGAGCCTTGGAAGATTTAAAGACAGCAGGCTTTTGGGTTTATGGTACAGCCTCAAATGCCAGCCAACCGCTACACGTCTCCCACTTTACTGGTCCAATCGTACTTGTTGTTGGTGCTGAGGGGGAGGGTCTGAGTTTGCTGACACAACGCTGTTGTGATGTTTTGGTATCAATTCCGTTACTTGGCAATACGCCTAGCCTAAATGCTTCAGTAGCAGCTGGCATGGCACTATACGAGATTTATCGACAGCGCTGGCTAAATACTCTTTATCTGGATGATTTACGAAAAGATAATTTGAAAAAAGAAGCTTAAGGTAGTATAACAAAATGTGAATATACAAGCAACGACCATCTTACTTACCAATTTGCACCT
>JAFAVL010000485.1 GCA_019242465.1 Chroococcidiopsidaceae cyanobacterium CP_BM_RX_35
ACGCTAACGAAGGACTGGGAGATTACCGAGGGGAAACTACCTCAGTAGGAAGTTTATATAGCAATGCTTTTGGATTGTACGACATGCACGGACTAGTTTGGGAGTGGTGTGCTGACTCTTGGCACGATAACTATAAAGATGCGCCCAAAGATAACGGTATTTGGCAATGCGAGGATAATAATTATCATATTTTACGTGGCGGTTCTTGGTACGACATCCCTGTCAGTTGTCGTTCGGCATGCCGCGTCAAAGGAGGCACGGGTGGCGGTTTTATAAGTAATGTAGGATTTCGGGTAGCATGTGCGTTTTAGGAGATGTCTAAAATGTAAAGTCTGATACTATAGCTCCGCTCTTAACAGTATAAAACAGCACAATACCTGAGGCAGAAGGAGTTTTTCTAAGATCCCAAGATCCAATCTTTCCAGTTTTAGCCATCAATTCCTATTAAGTTATTGGCATACTGAGTTAAGTAAGCTACTTCTTAGATATCCTCGTTAGAGCGGAAAAGACGAAATTAATATAAAGAGTGTAATAGACTATCATGGAGTAACGTTTTGGCTCTCTAGGAAAGTTGGGGTATAATATATAGATGATAACTAATATTTCTCTAAAAGCGATGGACTTTCATTTAGATAGACTCCTAGACTTACCAAATACCACTGTGGAAAGCTATCACGAAAAGTCAGATGATGTCTACCTATTGAATGAGTGAATTAACTGTCCTCACTGCCAAAATTATACCGAAGACGTTCATCAAAATCGACCAACTGTAATTAGAGATTTACCTATTTGTGGTCGTCGAGTGTATTTACAAGTTCCTCGCCGCCAATTTAAGTGTGGCCACTGTGGAAAATCCACAACAGAACCTCTAGAATTTCTCCAGCCATATCGTCTCATACTCAACGTTATGAAGAGTATATATACCCCGACGGGGTGACAACAAAGGCTAGGAAGCTTGCTTGATGAGCTGTATAGCCTTTTGCCCTCGTTGATAATACTGACGCTTATTAGGACTTAATCTCATTAATTCTGCCACAGCATCCGCATGATGTTCAACTTTATCAATCGAACGACTAGCGGAACGATGGAGGGAATCAACAACAAGATTAAGTTAATTATGCGTCAAGCTTATGGATTTAGTAACTTTGGGCATATGCGCTCTCGCTTGATTGCTGCCTTTGAGCATAAATAACCCTGCTCCCCATACATTCAAAAGAGCCAACGGGCTACTGTTTTAAGGCGGGACAGTGACTGCCACAAGGATTTTTGCCTCTGAGTGATTTGACTAAGCCTGGGAGTGCATCACAACTCTTGTCCTGCACAAGAGCTTGTCTCATTTTGTCTCGCTTTGTACTGGTAGCCAGCCAACGTTTTTAACTGATATTACCTTATCCTAATAAACTAATAATTAAAAGCCAAATTACATTATGTATGAATTTTGTTATAGGTCAGAAGGTTATCAAACGGAATCTTGTTAAAGATCTGTAATATTGACCAATTAGAGTTAATCCTTGACCTTGAGTTTTAGTATGATGAATAAGTTTTACTTCTAGCCAAAGTTCAAAACTCTCTGTTAGAATTTTCATAATAATCTCTTATGCTGCCCCAATTGAAAAGTCTTGACAAGGAAATGGGAAATTGATAGATTATAACCTACCAGTATTAAGAGATAAATAAGAAAGACGATGTCTGAACAACTTCAACAGGAAGATCGGGAGCAGCTTAAGCCAACTGGGCAGAAAATGGGGAAATGTATCTTAAGAAAAGACTTGGAAGCCCTTTTAATTAGTAAAGCTTGGAAGGATGAAGCGTTCAAGCAAGCATTGCTCAGCGATAATCCTAAACCAGCGATTAGTGAAGTAATTGGGACTGAGATTCTTGAAGGTGTCGAGGTTGAAGTCCTTGAAGAATCTCCTTCCAAGGTCTACCTAGTGCTACCGATGAATCCAGCCAGTGTATTAAGCCAAGTGTCTGATGCAGACTTAGAGTCAGTTGCTGTAAGTATGTGGACCTAGACACACAATGACTTGAAGAAAGCCCGGGCAGATCCTTAATTGTTGTTTTTGTGAATCTTAAAGTTCTTTAGTCGAATACTCACTCTATTAAAGATAGAGAAGCGATGCTCCACAGATCTCTTATTACATCTTATGAGCAATGGTTGATTAAGAGTAGTAAGGCAGTGCTACAGTACATTAGCGAGTATTCAGCTCGTATGGCTGCTACTCCCAGACAGCGAGAAGCTTTCGAAAAAGCAATTAGATTAAGCTCAGCAAACAGGAAACTAGGAAAATTTTTTCCTCCTGTACACCTACCTTTACTGGTTTATAGTGGGGTGCATGGCGTAGACGAGCCTGCTATTCCGGTGTCTGGCGCAAATCTCTTGATCTCGATTGGAGCAGATCTCTATGACAACTTAAACGATGGCGACTTACCGGAAGACTGGAAAGCATATCCAGATTTCGAAATCATTTTTACTGCTGATGGGATTGCCTGTATACTGCCTCAGTCCATAGTTGCTGCGTTGGATATTTCTACAGATCGTCGCCAGCATGCCCAGGAGTTGCTAGCTAAATGTCTCTTGCAGATGTTTGCTGGTCAGGCACAGGATTTGACATTGAATCATGCAATAAACCCTAGCGTTGAGACTGTGGAAGCCTCCGTGTTGGCTAAATCTGGACTGCAAGGAGCGCTCTACACAGGGTTAGCTGCATGCACAACTGACGCCTCTAAGGAAGTTATAGAAGCATACACAGCTTTTGGCTGCAATTTAGGTATGATACTGCAGTTGCGCTCCGATGCACATGAATTATTTTATGATCCTGAGTGTCGAGACTTGGTTAATAGCACACGGACACTTCAGATTGCGCTTTGTTTGGAACAACTATCAGGGTCGGAACGCACTGATTTTCTGACTTTACTGGACCGAGCGAGAACTGATGTTGCAGCACAGCAACAGGTACGGGCTAAGTTAAGGGAAATCCGTTTTATGTACCCTTGGATGGCGATTGTACAGAAGTATTTAGCACGAGCGGAAGCAGCTCTTGAAATAGCTGCTCCCCAAGAACCAGTACGCAGTATTTTGTACGCTCTTTTGAGCGTCGAGGTGTTAAAGAAATTTGGGAAATATTTGGAATCGCGTATTGCCTGGACATAAATCATCATGACAGAACATGGCAATTCCTTATACTTAAATCAAGTACGTCGCTATTACGACGAAGTTACCCCACTGTACTTGAAGTATATGGGGACAACTTACCAAGCTGGTTTGATCGCGTCAAACATGGAGGATACTGATCCTTATCGAGCCACCAACCTTTACTTTGCTTCCAGAGCAGGAATTCAGCCAGGTCAGCATATTCTAGATGCTGGCTGCGGAACCACTGGTCCCAGTATAGACATTGTACAAAATATTGAGAGGGTTAGGGTTGATGCCATTACTCTATCTCCAGTTCAGGCTCATACTGCAAAGGAGTTGATACAACGGGCGGGGCTTTTCAATCAAATCCGAGTTCATGTTGGCGACTTCCATTATCTTCCCTTTGCTAACGGAACTTTTGACATTGTATTTTTCTTTGAAAGCGTCGGATACTCATATGACTTATATAACTTATTCGCTGAGGTCTACAGGGTACTTCGTCCAGGTGGGAGTATGTATATCAAAGGCATTTTTAGCAAAGAGCTGCCGCTATCAAAGCAGGAGCAGCAGGAACTGGAAGAATTCAACCAAATTTATGCTCACAAAACTCCCTTAATGAGTATAACTACGCAGATAATTACAACAGTGGGGTTTAAGCACCTTGTGAGTTGCGATTTGACGGAAATATTGAGTACTAGAGAGTATCGTAAGGCGATGGTAGAGTTCAATCAGGGGTTTCCAACTCTAACTGAACTTGGAAAATATCACCGAGACATGCTCCCAGAAAAGCATAATGATACGCCAATATATCGCTTTGGAGAAATCAAGGCCTGGAAGCCTTCCTAAACCTAACTCTTCAACATTTAAGATTTTTAGACGCGAATGGAGTATTGTGATCAGGACTTAGTCTATATTGTCGAAAAAGCAAGCACAATTTCCGAGCGACTTGCAGGCAGGTTTGTTCCTGTCAAGGAGTATGAAAACAAAGATCTGATTGCTTTCAGGCTAAAGAAATGGTGCCAAGTGATTGCTAAGGATGACTCGCGGACATTTGAAAAGCGTCTTCACTGGGATGGGTTTGATGTGAACCTCCTGCACCGTGCACTGGGAGATGTTCGTTTGTCTGGCGATTGCCACCCTCCGACTTGGGTAAGTTTTTTGAGTGAAGCTCTTAAAGCCTGTGCTTTTTTGACCTCAGCAACTTCCAAACCAGATGTCCTCATAGATTCTTATATCTTAGATCCGCAGAAACCAATTCCCTTTCAAGAAATTTTTGTGCCGTTCATTCGCATTGCTAAGACAAGATTACAGACTCAGGCTGGTTTGAGTTACTCACTACTTTCAGAAACAGCTCATGGAAATCTAGAGCGCGCCCTTTTACAATCTCTGGCGCATCTTTATGGGCAAGCTATGATTTTAGAGTTTTCAATTTTTCGTGTCCGGCAGCGGTCTGCATTTTCTCGTTTGCTTGAAGAATCTCTAGAAGAACACTCTAAAGAGTTGTACATTGCATTCATCAAGCACATGTTAGAGGGGGGATTACTGGTATTTTTCCAAGAATACCCTGTATTGGCCCGGCTGATAGCAACAGTAACTGAGTTATGGGTCAATGCAACGGCGGAATTGCTCTTGCGATTACACTCAGACTGGTCTGATATTCAGCACTTGTTCCAGGGAGATTCCGAGCTAGGTCAGGTCGTAGAAATACAACCTAACCTCTCTGTTCCTCGTAATCAAGGACGTTCGGTGAGTGTAATCACCTTTACATCTGGATTAAAACTAGTCTATAAGCCCAAGGACTTGGGTTTAGAAGAAGCGTATTGGAAACTACTGGACTGGTTAAATCAGCAGGAAGCGCCTTTACCGTTTAAAACACTCAAAACACTTAACTATTCGCACTATGGCTGGGTAGAGTTTGTTGAGCATTTGCCCTGTAAAGACGAGCTGCAAGCACAGCAATTTTACCAGCGAGCCGGTATACTATTGGCGCTTTTATACGCTTTGGAAGCTACAGATTGCCACTATAGAAATGTTATTGCCTGTGGGGAACACCTGGTCTTGATTGATATGGAGACACTCCTAGTTCCCCAAGTCCGGCTTGAATTTCTTTCACAGTTAGGAAGCCCACTTCAGATGAACGAGCAGCATTGGAATTCAGTCCTCAAGACCGGACTTTTGCCTCGTCGTGAGATAGAATCAGAAGCTCAAGCATACGCTGATATCAGTGGTTTAGGGAACGTGGAGGAAAAGGAAACTACATCTCGTGTGCCGAAATGGCAGAACATCAATACGGACAATATGAGCATTGGGTATGAGTACACCAAAACTCGACCCGGTGCCAACACAACTTCTTTGAACGGAGAGAATCTATCACCTAGCGATTATTGTGATGAGACTGTTAATGGCTTCCGAAGGATGTACCATTTCCTTGTACAACATAAAGAGGCAATATTAGCACCAGATAGCCCTTTTACAGGATTTGCAAGGCAGCAAGCTCGCTTTGTTTTTCGTACTACAAATCTCTACTCTTCTGTTCTTAGAAGACTGCTTCATCCTCAATATTTGCGCGATGGTGCCGATCGCAGTATTGAGCTTGATATTCTGAGCAAACCATTTCTCTCAGCGGCTGAAAAACCGCTCTTTTGGTCGCTATTCTGTGTTGAACAGAAGGCACTGGAGCAAATGGATATTCCATTTTTCACCTTTTACGCAGACA
>JAFAVL010000535.1 GCA_019242465.1 Chroococcidiopsidaceae cyanobacterium CP_BM_RX_35
TGATGATGGGCGTGCTGTCGGCGTTCGGGTTGCTGGAGGCAAAGAATATCGCGCTACTAAAGGCGTGATCTCAAATATTGATGCCCAGCGAGTATTTCTACAACTGCTGGAGCCTGGTGATGTCGATGGACTCGCCCCTGAGCTGCACGAGCGTTTAGAGCGCCGCATTGTCAATAACAATGAAACTATTCTCAAAATTGACTTAGCGTTAGATGAACCGCTACGTTTCGAGCATCACAACCACCGTGATGAGTACTTAATTGGCTCTGTTCTGATTGCTGATTCGGTAAGACACGTAGAAATTGCTCATAGTGCCTGTACGATTGGGGATATTCCCGATGCCGACCCATCTATGTATGTAGTGATGCCTACGATGCTCGATCCTTCCATGGCTCCGCCAGGTAAGCATACACTTTGGATTGAGTTTTTCGCTCCCTATCAGATTGCGGGGAAGGAAGGCACTGGTTTACGGGGAACGGGTTGGACTGACGAACTGAAAAATCAGGTTGCCGATCGAGTGATTGACAAATTGGCAGATTATGCCCCCAATGTGAAAAACTCGATCATCGCTCGGCGGGTGGAAAGCCCGGCGGAACTGGGAGAGCGGTTGGGAGCTTACAAGGGAAACTACTACCACATCGATATGTCACTCGATCAGATGGTTTTCTTCCGTCCCTTGCCTGAAATAGCTAACTACAAAACGCCGATTGAAGGGCTATTTCTGACAGGTGCAGGGACTCATCCAGGTGGTTCAATCTCAGGAATGCCTGGACGTAATTGCGCTCGGGTGTTTTTGCAGACGCACCAACCATTTTCCCAGAAGCTGAGGGAAGCGGGCAATTCTGTCAGAGAAACTATAGAATCCGTACTCAGAATTAACTAACCAAAGTAGGGTTTCACCAAATTCTGCCTTTGTATTGAAACAATGTCATCCTTCCTGGTGAAGCCAAGCTCAGTAAAAATTGTTGCACTGGAGTAGAGTATCACCAGTTCACCAAGTCATGACAGATCAGGTTTTAATTCTTGGAGGTAGGGGGCGAATTGGCAGTAGCGTCGCCCAAGACATCGCTACCCATACACAAGCGCGGATTACGATTACTAGCAGGAGACCAAGTGCTGGGTTAGCGCTTAGTAAACGACTGGGACCACAAGTGGAATTCTTGACACTAGATTTAGCGGATACGGCAGGGTTGAAAGCGGCGATCGCAACTTCTAATCTGGTCATCCACTGTGCTGGTCCCTTTCACTATCGCGATACTAGTGTTCTCAACATCTGCATCGATCATGGGGTGAATTATCTTGATGTCAGCGATCATCGCTCTTTTACTCGCAAAGCCCTAGACTGTAATTCTGCTGCGCAGGCAGCAGGAGTTACAGCAATTGTCAATACAGGTGTCTTTCCTGGTATTTCTAACAGCATGGTGCGGCAGGGTGTTGAACAACTAGACCAACCGCAACGCATTCATCTCAGTTATTTGGTGTCGGGTTCGGGTGGTGCTGGAGTTACGGTCATGCGCACGACATTTCTAGGGCTGCAACAACCGTTTCTAGCCTTGATCGATGGTCAGTGGCAGTCAGTGAAACCATATAGCGATCGCGAAACCGTTAAGTTTCCACCTCCTTATGGTCCATCTTCTGTCTATTGGTTTGATATGCCAGAAGCTTTTACCCTCCCTGACACCTTTCCTGTCAAGACTGTGATTACCAAGTTTGGCTCAGTTCCTGATTTTTACAATCACCTCACCTGGATAGCAGCCCATTGGTTCCCGAAGCAATTGATGCAGCAGCGCGGTAGCATCGAATTCTTGGCTCATGTCAGCCATTTTATGACGGATGTTACCAATCGGTTCAGCGGTATTGGAGTGGCAATTCGATCAGAAGTCACTGGGGAAAAATCTGGTCGGGCTGCTAGTTATTGTTTAACTTTAGTGCATGAAAACACAGCGCTCGCCTCTGGTTGTGGCACTGGCAGTATTGCTCAGCTGTTGCTGGATGGAAAACTCAAAAAACCCGGTGTTTGGCCTGTTGAACAAGCATTGCCTACGGATTTATTTGAGCAGACTATGCAAGAGCGGGGAATCAAGTTCCAGCAAGAATGGCTGCATAAGTAAGTTTAATATATCTTCCGATAGAAGTCACAATTATAACCAGCCACGTAGGATGCCTCTTACACAAGAAAATCAGGAAAAATTCCAATGCAGCAAGCGATATCAACTCTAAGGCAAAGATTGCAGAAAAGCATTTTCAGTTTAGGAATGGTGTGCTTAATCTGCCTGTCAAGTATTTTCATTTTTGTTACTGCGCCAGCTCATGCCGCGACTACTGAAGAACTGAAGCTGATACCTCCAGATCAGATGCCAACATCAGAAGAAAAGATAGAACGTGCCTATGAGTTTGGTGAAGGGGCAGGTTTGCTGGAAGAGGCAAAGCAGGAATCAGCCAAGGCGTCTAAACTCACTAATCCCAAAGGCAAGGCAAATATCAAGAGTGTAAAAGCTGCTGGAGAAGACAAGCGCTAACCGAGGTTGGGAGAAAAAGCAAAGGTAGCTAAGTAAGAACATCAGCCCACTAATACATCTCTCTGATTCTCAGGCTAAGAGTCTGAGAATCATTGTTTTATGACAATTTTTCGTTCCAGCCAGGTGTAGTGCATAAAAAAGTAGAGGTCAACGTGTGAAACAAAGGAAGGGATGGTTAACCAGTACTTCAATCAACTTTACTATTGCAAAAAATTAGGAGCCGTTATGTCAATTGAGATAGTGAATGCTACAAAGAGCAACTATCCTAATCTAAGTGAACTCGTGAAGGTAATGTTTACCTGAATGCACAAGTATGCAATGAACAAGCTGGCTGAAATCATTGTGAAATAATCACACTTTTATCTTTCTATTCATCAAAAGTAAAGATTTTGCAACAAGCACAGTTTGTAGACATTGTGTCTTCAGTCAATCATTTCTTGAGTCGAATTCAATTCGAAGTTGAATCACCATTCAAAAAGTCAGCCATTGAGGATTTTACTATGTTTGTTGTATCGCGAGAAATTGAAGATAGTCAACTAATTGATAAGTCGATTAAATCTAATAGTTCAGTTAGTATAAACTGGTTAGGATATATTGGTTTAAAATTGATGAAGTGGACTGGCGAGTTTTATGGAGCAGATTGGCAAAGCCACGTCAACTCTCTATCTTTTCTTCAGCAAGGGAATGAATTATCCAATGGCTTGTCAGATGAGCTTGCAA
>JAFAVL010000768.1 GCA_019242465.1 Chroococcidiopsidaceae cyanobacterium CP_BM_RX_35
GCTTCGGACAGTTCGCGTAAACCATCCGCCAACCATGCCTCTTTTTCCACATCCCGTGAAAAGTCAGCTTGGTATCTGGGATGTCCAGCCCCACCATATGCACCCAGCGCCTTAGTGCCTGGAGCGGTGTTTCGTGGCTCGATTCCCTCGCTCCTGGCTCATCAATACCTGCAATGTAGCGATCACCTACACGTTTGAGAGTGATGTGGGTGTGCATATAAGCAAAACATTTGGCGTATTTTGAGCGTTAACAGCTTTGTAAATTCAAAGAAATTTCTTGTCTTAATACCTGCTCAATCAACTCGGAACGAGTCACACCACGCGCTTCTGCTAGCTTGTCCGCTTGCTCCAATAAAGAAGGAGTCAACATAACATTTGCGCGCTTCTTAGTCTCCCCCCATTTGCCGCGATCTGCGTATCTTTCCCTTGACATGGCTCTTATAGCTATATATACACGTACCTCTAATCTCAAAATAGCTCACGCTTGACAAGAAGTCCATCTACCTATTTACGCACGTGTGTACGTAGCCATATAGTATAGATATGAAAAAGGCGGCTGCTAACCGCCTATCCGCTAATTCAATAACTAAGGAAGATCATGACACACCTTACTGCAACGGATGCAATCTCCTCTAATTCCTACCGCTATTTTGCCGAGTTAGCCAGCACGACACTCGACTTTGACGGAGTGCCTGAATACTTTCGCATCGTTGATATTGTCGTCGCCGAGCCGACGCAGCAAGCGATAGAGCGCGAGATTGCTTTACAAGACTGGCTCAAGGACTACTCCTTAATTTCCTACTGGCAGCCTTCTGACAACTGTCCGTTCTAGGCAGCAGGCGATAGCGCCCTCAACCTTGTGTGCCGAGGGCTCTTTGAGTTGGGCAGTAGGAGAGCAGAGTGCAAACCAAAACATTAGAAACAAATTCAATCCCCATCCCTGTACAGTTGGCAGCTCATATTGGAATAGCCGAGTCCGTAGTGTTGCAACAGATTCACTATTGGTTGAGCAAAGAGTGCAGACGCATTGTTGACGGCGTGCGCTGGATCTACAACAGCTATACCGAGTGGAAGAAACAGATGCCGTTCTTGAGTGTAGGGACGATAAGGAAAGCAATTGCTCGATTAGAGGGAAACAAACTGATTAAGACCGCTCAGTTTGACAGGAAGTGTTGGAATCAGACGAAATTCTACACTATTGACTACGAACGCCTTAAAGCCTTGCAGTTAAGCATTTGTCCAAATGAAACAGATCGAAATGTCTACTTTAAGCAGATTGAGGTGTCCCCAACGAGCAGTTCATACACAAAGACTACTCCTGAAAAGACTTCAGAAACAACAACGGCTGCTGTCCCCCAAGAAATGAGTCGAGAAGAGATCCGGGCGGTAATCGCAAAAGGTTTCTTGCAAATACACCCTGTTGGTGTCGAAGCCGTTTTAGAAGCACCATCTGAAGAGCCGTCAGAAGTCCTTGAGCGGGATAATTATTCCGCCGCTCAATTCAGTGAAGTTTTGAATGAAATCCGCGAAGTGGTGCCACTGAACCCGCAATTGCTGCGTGTGGTGAAGAAAGCATCCCTGGAGGTTGTCAAGGATGCACTCGCAGCGCTCGTTGAAGCACTCTCACGTAATCAAGTCCAAAACCCTTGTGGGTGGCTGATTCGAGCTATCGAACAGCATTGGAAACCTAAAGCCCCGCCGACTCCCCAAATCGAAACCAAGGAGTATCCGGCTCCTAGCTCTAAGCAGCTAAGTTTACTCAAGTCTTTGGGAAAAGTGCTGCAAACCACTCTTAACGAACCAGGCTATCCGCAGGTTTTTGCGGTTGATATTGGTTCAAGGGTAGTGCCGTGGTGGCAGGCACTTAAAATTGCAATCAACGGAGGATAATAATGTTTAGTGATGATTTGAAAAATCGGATGGAGAAGATGGAGCAGGAAGTAGATCGTCTCAAATCCTTGCAAACCGAGGTTATGCGGGTATCCTTCCAAATCGCTAATCTGTCTGACAAGATGGAGGCAAGGTTCAATTCCGTTGATGTCAAGCTCGCTTCGGTGGACAACTCTATCCAATCGCTTGACAAACGCTTGGGGCGCTTAGAGATGCTATTTTACGGTCTTCTAGTTGGAATAGTGACGGTGTTTGTAGGTGGTTTAGCTACTGTTCTTGGTCTGCCATACCTAAAAACAGGACTGTTTTGAAACTTGACCTGACAAAGGAGTACCTGTTCCCCGGTCGGCATGGGCGTGGGCACATCCATAAAGCCAGCGCTGACAAGATTCTCCGGCTAGCTTGCTTACGGGTAGGGCTAGAGGGGTTCAGTACCCATAGCTTTCGGCGCACGGCTCTCACCCAGATGCATAACGCTGGTGTGCCAACGAGGCATATTCAATCCATCTCCGGGCATCGCACCCTCGCAGCTTTAGCCAGATATTTGGATGTAACGGAAGAACAAAAGCAGAGTGCGATCTCCGCTCTCAACTTTTGAGCAACTGGAAAGCATCGAAGATTCCGGTTCTTCCTTGACAGCTTCAGATCCCCGGAATCCATAAAGAGTCTCTCTCGTTACTTTGCCCTTCGTGGCAGCTACGGTAACACTACCCCGTATAGTTCAGCTCAGCTGGTTTGCAACAGCGGCGAATGCGATTATCGTGTGGTCAGTGCCCAAAAGGTGCCGGGGGTTCCCTTACGATGATCGACAAAGGTCGATGTAGCTCGTCCCACTCAGCCCACACGGTGATGCGCAGCCGTTCGCGCCAGACGCGCTCGGCTAACTCTTTTATCTCCTTTTCACAACTATAAAACTTACGCTCGCCATCTTCGGTGTCGAGCAGGAAGCCCTCAAAATCGCCGAATCGGTCAAATATCAGTCCCGCAATCTTGCCCGTGAAAGCTCGGTCCTTTTCGTGCTCGTGTCTTTTATGAAGATGCTTCAGTTTGTCTATAAACTGGCATCTTAAGATCTTACTTGTAAGCCTCTAACTACCTTTCAGATTCGTGCAGAGAAATTACTCCAATCTTTACAAAAATCCATAACCACTCACCTTCCCCTCCATAACTTTGGGGAAAAATTCTTGAAAGAAGGCTTCCAGCATTAGGTATAGAGCCCCTTCTACAAGAAACGGTTTATAAATAAAACGCGAAGCTGTCTTGTAAGTTCTAGTACGATGATTGTTGCAAGCCAACGCAACATTAGCCGAATCATCACCACGCAAATCATCCCTCATGATTTTCCGGCAAAACCTCATAATCAAGGGCATAACACTCTGGCATTGTCCAAGCACGCGAAAGTCCGTTCGACGATCCATCGCAAGGACTCGACCCGAAAGCCTTTCTTTTCCCAAGGTGGTGCAATCTCCAACACGGCGGAAATATAGGGTTCGTGCAACCAGGTGCAACGAGCTTACATATGACTTTTGTCAAACCCATTTTCGCCCCTTTTGATAAGTAATACAAATCATAACTTAGCCGAGAAGAGTACAAACTAGGCAAAGTATCCTGAAAATATCTACCTAAGCATGAGGTATCGACCCATGCTGTACACCATCCTCCAACTTCCATTTTCGGCAAAGATACATTTTCGCTCTCTACTGCTTCCTGATAAATATATTGGCAAAACTTATCTCTTAGGAAAAAAAGTGGGTGTGAGGGGAAAGAGTGATTCTGAAGCTAGAAGCTATACATCGCAATGGTTTCAGCAATAGGCTGCACTTGGTTGCACGAACCCTATATTTCCGCCTAGACCTAGACTCTGCATCAGTTGTTGCTTGAGAATTTCGGCTCGATTCGGCATCGTAGAGGTAGATAGGGTTTGAGGGCGATGATCCTACACATACCAAGCCTTTCAGATTTTTTCTATCCCCTTATTTCAGTGCCATTGATATATCGATTGGTTACGCTTCTTTGTCGCTTATCGAGATACCTGCGCGTGCAGTGTCTTTAGTTGTGACAATTCGTTAACAAGAGGATCTGGCAGCGGAATATCTAATTGCTCAAGCATGGTCTTGATTCGATATCGCCAGTCGTGCTGAGCCAAGTTCTCAGCATAATTTCGTTTGTGGATAGATGCAAGACGCGGTCGGTCCTGTAACAATTCTTTAATAAATTCTACACTTGTTTGTGGATCCTCCGGTAACTCAATTGTTGCGTCTTTCCAGTCCAATAACTTGTCAGCAATGGGTGCAGTTGGTCGTTTGCCAATTATCACGCATCCAGCTGCTCCACAATCAAACCATCGGTTTGTGATTATCGAAAACGGGAACTGCCGCATCCCAGAATATATCCTCGGGTCAAATGCTAATGCTAACGTGCTTCTTCTTAGGATTTTAAACAACTGTAGAAAATTTTCCTGGTCTCTACGCTCCTCATATGGAGTCTTTGGAAACGCTTCTAGAGGCCGAGGGATGGAGCGATAATAAATACGCCCTGAACCCGGTTGGTTAAACGCCTTGACAAATGTACGATGGTAATTTTCTGGAGTTCGCCCAAAACTAACTAGATCGAATGGACGGTTGAGTCCACCTGAACCGTGAGTCAGGACATCAGACCCCAAAGGCAACAGCGATACCGGTATACCGAAGTATTTCTGGAGAGGCTCAATAATTTCCGGATGCGGTACAAATAAATGATCTATATGATGTGTGTGTTTAGGGTAAGTATTAACTCCCCAAGCATCTGAAATATATGCGACAACAACATCAAAATATTGTCGCCATCTAGGTAGACTTGATAGTAGACCTAGATCGGCTCCACTTATCCCAATAATGAACAGTATATTTCGCCTTTCCTGCGATTTAAACGAACCGTCCAGTAGGTTGTATAGACCAATTGTATGACGAACTATCTTATTTGGCAGTTGAGCCATATATTTGGGCCTTCCATGCAACCACTGCGTTATACCACGGGCAGTTGGCAACAATAGTTGCCCATCACACATTCGCACTAGCAGGTTTTCTAATTCAAAAATCGGGTCCCAGGCTACGGTTGAAATCAACTTCCGCCCAGAAAGTACATAAACATTTGTTTTAAAGGATGCCATTGTCTTTTCGGTAACCTTATGTGGTTGTGTGAAAACAGCCATTATCTAGTTGAATTGCAGAAGTGATTTACACTAAATTTGTTGATAGCTATTGGCGTAGTATTTAATAGCTCGTTCAATACCACTTTTAAAGTCAATTTTATAGGTAAAATTTAATTTCTTTTGCTTTTGCGTATCTCCCCCCCTGGCAAAGACTCCTGAGGGCTTATCTGACATGCCCCTGACGTCGGGTTTGTAACCACAAACTTCAGCGGCCATCTTTGCAAATTCTTTAAAGCTCGTGTATATGCCCGTGGACAAGTTGATGGCCTCACAGTTTTCAAATTTGTCCATTGTTTGGAATACTCCGTCTACACAGTCTTCGATATGAATAAAATCACGCATCTGCTCGCCAGTTCCCCATACATGTAGGATTGATTTATCTCTGTTGTTTAGCGCCCGTTTGCAAATGCTGGGGAATGGATACGAATCATCTTGATCCTCGCCA
>JAFAVL010000165.1 GCA_019242465.1 Chroococcidiopsidaceae cyanobacterium CP_BM_RX_35
TACTAAAAGTTAAATATATAAACAGAAATATAAACTACAGCACCTACTCGTAGTAACTCTAGTTAATTGCTGCCAAGGAGAGGAACATGTCAGCGCTCAAACCTAAGTCAGAGATACCACAGCCTGAAAATAACGCCTCAACTGTAGTGGATGCTCCTACAGACTCTCATGATCCGGGTGTAGCGGCTGAGAGCCTACCTAAAGTTGTTGTCTGTTTTGATCTCAACACACTTAGCCACCGAAAACTCAAAGTGATCGCGTCAGGTCTCAAACTGCCCGGCTATAGCCGGATGACAAAAGCAGAGCTTTGTGAAGCACTATTAGGGCTTTAGCTTAATCATCCCTTTGCCGCCAACGGGGGTTAACAAATTCATTTAATCCTTCACCAAGGAGTGACAGCCCTACAACCATTAACGTCAACGCTAAGCCTGGAAACAAGGTTGTCCACCAAACACCTACAGGTAGCGCCTCTAAAGCCTGACGTAAGTCGTGCCCCCACTCTGGAACTGCTTCTGGCAGTCCTAGCCCCAGAAACCCCAAGCCGCTTAAGGTCAAAATCGCGTCGGCAGAGTTGAGTGTGAATAACACTGGTACACTTTGAATAACATTTAATAACAAATAGCGTGATAAGACTGTCCAAGTCGATGCGCCCATCGCCTGAGCAGCTTCGATAAATAGTTCAGTTCTAACGCTGTGGGTTTGGTTTCTGACAACGCGGTAGTACTGGGGGATGTAGGAAATGCTGATAGCAATTGCGGCATTCAATATTCCTCGCCCAACCACAAACGCTAATGTGACTGACAGTAATAGTCCTGGCAAGGTATAAATCGTATCCATCAAAAACAGCAACACTCGATCTAATCTACCGCCTAGATAACCGCTAATTATGCCCAATGGGACGCCAATCACAATACTAAATCCTGTGGCAAGGAGGACAACTTGTAGCGCGGCTTGACTGCCATATAGTGTCCGGGAGAAGACATCGTAGCCTTGACGACTGGTGCCAAACCAGTAGTGCAATGACGGGGGCTGGTGAATCGGGTTAACCAGGGAGACAGTGGGGTCTTGCAGCCAACCTCTAGCCTGAAACACAGGAGCAAAGACGGCAATAAACACAAAGAACAGGGTAATGACTAACCCAATTCCCATAAGTTGTCTAGAAAGGCTGGGACGCTGGAAAAAATTCAGGAATCTAGGTGATTGGCGTTCGGTAATAGTCATCAATATCCTTACGACTTTCCATATTAAGAGTAAAGCGTGAGAAGCAGATTGTCAGATGTCAAAGTGGCGGGAAACAGCTTATGCCGATGGATACAATTCAAAAACGAGAACAATTAACAGGCTGGCTCTTGGTACTGCCAGCAGTCATACTACTGTTGCTAGTATTTGCTTACCCGATCATCCGCGCCTTCTGGTTGAGTCTGTTTGCGAAAAATCTCGGCACTCAGTTGCAACCAGGTTATGCTGGTCTGGATAACTATACACGGATGGCATTTGATGGGCGCTTCTGGCAAACCTTAGAAAATACCACGCTATTTACAGCAGCTTCAGTTGTCTTAGAACTGATCGTAGGGATGGGTATTGCCTTGGTGCTAAGTCAATCGTTTCGGGGGCGAGGGGTTGTACGAACAATTGCAATTCTGCCCTGGGCTTTGCCAACTGCCCTCATTGCTCTGGCTTGGGCTTGGATTTTTAACGACCAGTACGGGGTGTGGAACGATATCCTACAGCACTTAGGGCTGATTCACACTGGCATTAACTGGCTAGGAGAGCCGAGCTTAGCAATGATGGTAGTGATTGCAGCAGATGTGTGGAAAACGACGCCATTTATCAGCATTCTCCTGCTGGCGGGGCTGCAATCGATTCCATCTGACCTTTACGAAGCTTATGCGATTGACGGTGCTAGCCCCTGGCAAAGTTTTCGTAGCATCACACTACCTCTACTGACACCTCAAATCCTGATTGCGCTGCTGTTTCGATTTGCGCAGGCATTCGGTATATTTGACCTGGTTGCAGTGATGACTGGTGGTGGACCAGCTGGGGCAACGGAAACGGTTTCGCTCTACATTTACGCAATGGTAATGCGATATCTAGATTTTGGCTATGGAGCAGCACTAGTAGTCGTGACATTTTTGTTGTTAGTAGCTGCAGTTGCGATCGCCAGCTTCCTATTATCAAAAGTAAGGACTAACTAGTTTCGGATTTGAGACATGAGGCAAAATCTAAGTCGCGGCAACGCAAGCGTCAATTCAAAGAGCCAAATCCAGAATTCTAAATTCCTACTCTTTGTTGCTATCCTCCTCATAGTGGTTTTTTGCCTTGCTCCTGTGCTTTGGCAACTGCTTACATCAATTAAGGTGAATGCTGATATTGCCGCCGTTCCTAATGTCTATATCCCCAGTCGCTATACCCTCAACCACTACATCGAATTGTTTCAGCGCCGTCCATTTCTGAACTACATTTTTAATAGTGCTTTGGTATCAATCGTCTCCACTGCACTCTGTTTGGGGATAGGTGCGCCAGCTGCCTATTCTTTAGCACGGTTACGGATCTGGGGAGAACAAGTCATCCTCGTCGGAGTCCTGATTGTGACCCTGTTTCCTTACATTCTGCTATTTTTGGGGTTGCTAGAAATTGTCCAGGCACTGCAACTGGCAAATAATTACCTTGCACTAATTATTCCCTATACCGCCATTAACTTGCCCCTCACGATTCTGGTAATGCGGAGTTTCTTTCAACAACTGCCGCACGATCTAGAAGATGCCGCCAAGGTAGATGGCTACAACACTCAACAGATACTGCTACAAATCCTCCTACCGATGACTGTGCCAGCGTTGGTGACAACGGGAATTCTGACCTTTATCTTCGCTTGGAATGAATTTATCTTTGCCCTTACCTTCATGACTCGTGAATCGCTCAAAACTATCCCAGTTGCGGCTGCCCAATTGGGCGGGGCGTCAGCATTTGAAATCCCTTATGGTGCGATCGCCGCTGCTACAGTGATAGGGACATCGCCCCTAGTGTTGCTAGTTCTGTTGTTCCAACGCCGCATTGTTCAAGGTTTAACGTCTGGTGCAGTCAAGGGGTAAATTCAATGGCTAACTTAGAACTGCGAAACCTAAATAAGACCTATAACTCTAAAGTCATCCCTGTCAAAGACATTAACCTGCATGTCAATGAGGGGGAATTTCTCACGCTGCTAGGACCATCAGGGTGTGGCAAATCGACAACACTGCGATTGATTGCTGGGCTGGAGCAACCTACACGAGGGCAAATCTTGATTGGCGATCGCGATGTCACTGCTTTGCAACCAGGAGATCGCAATATCGCAATGGTTTTCCAAAGCTACGCTCTCTACCCACATATGACTGTCGCCGAAAACATCGCCTCTGGGTTGAAGCTGCGCCACATCCCTAAAGTTGAAATCCAGCAGCGCGTGGCTGATGTTGCCGCTAAGCTGGGGCTGGAAGAATTGCTACAGCGTCAGCCTAGCAAGTTGTCAGGTGGTCAGAGGCAACGGGTAGCGCTTGGTCGGGCTTTGGTACGTCAACCAGATGTCTTTTTGCTTGATGAACCTCTGAGTAATCTAGATGCCCTATTGCGTGAACGAGTCCGGGCAGAACTCAAACAACTATTTATTGCCCAGAAAGCCCCAGTGGTATACGTTACCCACGACCAAACCGAAGCCATGACCCTTTCAACCAAAGTCGCAGTACTCAACAACGGCAACCTACAACAACTGGCTCCACCTCAACAAATCTACGTCCGCCCGGCAAATCAGTTCGTTGCTGGTTTCGTCGGCAGCCCACAGATGAACTTACTGACGCTCAACTGCCATGGAAACTCAGCTTGGTTAGGTGATTGTCGCCTGCCGATCTCTCTACCTACAGTTCCACCTCAGATTATCTTAGGCATCCGTCCAGAAAACATCCAACTGGCAAATGCTGAAGATGCCCATACCATTGAAGGTCAAGTTTTCTTAGTAGAAAATTTGGGAATGCATAATTTAATTAGCATTCGCATTCAAAGTTCTCAATCGGACTGGCTAACTCTACGCGCTCTGCTCTCAGTAACCGAGCAATGGAATGGCACAGCCGTGAAGCTGGCTCTACATCCTGAGTCACTCCATTGGTTTGATGTAGAGACGGGCGAACGGCTTCACTTTCAAGGATTGTAGCGATCGAGTTTTGGTGGTGGTTGATCTTCAACCCGTTCTTCTGGGGTAAACTCATCAATTATAGTTGCAAAGACTGCTGCTGCTGGGACTGCTAAGAGGACACCGAAAAATCCTAACAGTTCACCCATAACCAGAAAGGCAACGATCACCATAACAGGACTCAGCTTTACCCGTTGACCCATGATTAGCGGCTGAATCAGGTGAGCATCTACTTGGTTCAAAATTAAAAATAGCACCACAACAAACACCGCCTTGATCGGGGAGATGGTGAGTGCTACCAAAGCTGGAAGAATAGTACCGACAATCGAGCCAAAGTAGGGAATGACCTCAAAAACTCCAGCAAAGACACCGAAGGAGACAGGCAACGGCACTCCTAGAACCCAGAGCCCAAGTGCTGCCCCTACACCGATAATTAGCATTGCCACGCCTGTACCAAAGATCCAGCCTTCAAGTCGAACTTCTGTAGATTGCAGCAATCTCTTAAAGCGCTCATGGTGCCGACGCGGTACTAGCCGCAGAATTCCCCTAATCACAGAATTAGGGTCGTAAGCCATGTATAGGGCTAAGATCAACGTACCTATTGTCTCAATAGTTCCTCCAAAAGTATTTCGCAGCAGGAGTGGAAAAATGTCAAATATGCTCACCAGAAAGCTTTTCAGTTGCACTAATGCCTGGGAGACATCAGGCACAAAACTATATTTCGACCGGAGACTGGAATCGAAATTCCTTAAGCGATTCACGTAGTTTGGCAATTGTGAGGCTAAAAGTTGCGTCTCAGTTACAAAATTCGGAATCACAAACAGTACAATAAATGCCCCAAACCCCACCACTAGTCCGATTAGTATGAGTACTGCTAGCCAGCGTACTTTAACAATCTTCCGCAACCACCGCAAACTTGTCCGAAGTACCAGGGCTAAAAGCGCTGCAATAGCTAATATCTCTAAAACCAGCACTAGTCTGTAGAGAATGTATATGATGATTGCTAGCAACAACGCGAGGGGCGCTCCTCGGGTTAATTGGTTTTCTATCGTGTCTCGATCCCTAGAGCCTGACATTCCCTTTTTCCTTATTGCCGACTTGTACCACACCTAGCTAAGAAAAAACTTTCTGTTGCCTACCTGCGCTTCAGATCTCGTCTAGTTTCCTAACCTTGTCTTTTTGGGTATTAGGTATACTGAAGTGACATTATATGGTGCCAAGTCCCTTACCTTGTTATTCCTTTGGCAGGAGACTTAGGTCAATTTTGGCTTAGGCAATTCCCCCTTAAGGGTAATGAGAGAGGATGTTACAGACTAAAACAGTATAAATACTAACTTAGTTGGCTCTAGTGAGTTCAATCGTGATTTTGCCGCCAAAGTCTGGAATCGGTGCGGCAAGTTTCGATAGCCGGACTCTAACTTGTGATACTTGCTTTGATTGTAGGATAGCTTCGGTAATTGCCGTTGCCAGTTTTTCAATTAAAGCAAACTTAGATGTCTCCACTAGTTGCTGCACGCTGCTGATGATGCTGCGGTAATCGAGAGTATCTTCAATTGAGTCACTCTTGCCTGCTAGTGCGAGATCCAGCCACAATGTTACATCCACCTCAAACCATTGACCTAGCACCTGCTCCTCCGGTAGGTAGCCAGTATAGCCATAGCAACGAATTCCGGTCAATTCAATGCAATCCATCGTATTCCCATAAAGATGCACTAATATGCCGCTACAAGAGATTCTACATGTCCATCACACCTCACCCGCACTCCAGCCCGGCGGCTAACTGCGTAAAGCGCTGCATAGATCACTTGTGCTAAGTGCTTTTCCTCTTCGCTCCTGGGTTTTGCTGGCATCATTTCTAGGAAGGTTTGGACTGTTTTTGTGTCGTCTGCCGTTTTCGCAATTGCTTGGACTATGCCCATCCATTTCTCATCAGAGACGTTATACATTCTACGCTCTGCTAGTATTTGCAATAAATCAGGAACTAAAGACTTGGTGGTGAGTTCTGGTAAGCTTGCTACCAAATCATCTTGAAATGAATACCAGGTTTCTTGTTGGCGCAACATTGAAAGAATCTGCTTGGCGATCGCTTCAGGCTGATACTCAGAGGCAGCAGCAATGATGCCTTGAATCTCAGAGGACCAGTTGCCGACGGATACATGCTGCTCAAACGCTTTAACCAGTGCTATTACCGAATCATCCCCTAGGCTTTTGAGAGTGCGGGTGAGACGTTGCCAAACATAGCCAACTTCGACATGGTTTCCTAGGCACCAGTTGGGAGGTACGACTTGGTGTTCTATTGCCTCGCGCAGGAGATCGGGTATGTCAGCCCGGACTCTCAAAGTCCCTAAAGTGGCAGCAATACCTACTCTGACTCGCCGATCGATGTTCGGTTTCTCCAATATTTCCTTCAAGGCAGGGATCGCGTCTTGATGACTTTCTAGCGCTTCTGTCAACAGCCAGCGAATTTGCCAATCCAGTGTTTCATCCTGAAGGTGTTTCAAGAGTTCGCCAAGCAATGATTGGTCTTCTAAATCTCTCACAGCTTGAGCGATTGCTGGCTTCATTCTAGGAGGGACGTTGAGATCCAAAAGCATAGCGAGTAGCTTGAGCGCCGCCGAATTGTTACCCAACCTGCCGATAGAGAGGGCAATTGAACTCCTAACGCAGTCATCTCGCTGCTCGTCGTTCAGCATTACCATCAACTCAGGAACGATAGACTCATCACCTAGACTGCCCAAAACATCAGCAATCTTTTCCTGAAGCCCATAGTCGGCATCTGCCTTGAGGAGGTGAATTAAACGTGGCACAGCAAAAGTTGCTTTCAATTCGGCTAGGGCTGATACAATACACCCGCGCACGAGTGGGTCTAGTTCTGCTTCCCACTCCAACAGCTCTAGCAAACGCACTGCAACGCTCTGATCGCCAAGCTCCTCAAGGGCTGACCCAATTCTCCATCGTTTCCAGCGTTCAATGCTGTTATCTGCCAGCATTGCTATCAGTTGATCCATCGTAGTTCTGCCACCAACCTCCACTAAAACTCGAGCTGAGCGCTGCCAATCGAGCTTATAAAAGGAGGTTTGCAACAGATTTTTCACCTCTTTAAGTAGGCGATCGCGCAATCCTCGCAGCCGCACGATAGGAGTACCAACGAGGCAACGAGCTGCCAAGAGCAAGTCATTATGGAAAAGGTCATCCTGCACTGCCAGTTCCCCTTCCGGTAACGATTGGAAGAGTGAATGTCCCAAAATTCCTAACAGCAGTGGTGTGGCATCATGCATCCGTCCAGCCAATAGCAGGATAACTTCTTCCCACCAAGGATCAGCTCGGTGAGCCACAATTTCCTGCCAGCCGATAGCACCTTTCTCATTCGCAGCGAGAGCAGCTAGGTACTCTTGAAACGTTAAGTGCAGAAAACCATACCACCCATGAGCTTGCACCTTTAAAAGACCATATTGGGCAGCGATTTCTTCTAGAATTGCCTTACTCTCTGAAGCTGGAATGTCAATTGTGGGCAGAAAATTAGCAACCAAGTGCAGCAACTCGGCTTCTGGGAAATAGCGACGCCCGTCGAGGTGAAAATGCCAAGCCACCTCTTTTAACAAGTCACGCTTGCGATCAGCAGTAAACTGGCTGAAACGCCTGATGCCCCGATGGGCATCCCACTCCCGCAGCAAAACTTCACCGCAACGATGATACAGCTCGGCTCGCCGCTCTGGTAATTCCAACTGCTCCTCGTAGACGATCGCAATCAGCGAGAGGATGAGCGGGTTTGCTGCTAATGTCTGCATCCGCAAGTTCAAAGCTAATGCTTGCCTGAGTCCTTCAGCCTTAGCAGGATTTGATTTAAACCAATTATTAACAAATTGCTGAATCTGTTCCCAACCCAAATCCAGCACTTCTAGCGCCTCGAACCCTCTCAATCCTCCCCGCCAACCTGCTTGGCGACAGGTCACTGCTATGGGAGCTTTAGAAAACCGCGTGTCCAGTCGATTAATCTCATCAGCGACTAACTTGTAAGCTTGCTGTGCCTCGTCAGGAGTAGAGCCAACCAGTACCTCGTCAAGTCCATCTAACAATAAGACAGCTTTGCCCTCATGCAGTTGTTGCTCCAGGTAGGGGTAAGCTTTCGGAACCCCATAACGTCGGTCCCAATCTGTGGCAGCGAACTCAAGCAAATTGTTTATCCCGCTCTCCACAAACCGCCCTAGTTCCACATAAATGGGCAAGTAGGGCAGTTGGGGTTCAGCATCTTGAGCCATTTTTAGCGCTAGATAGCGCAGCATTGTGGTTTTGCCAGCTCCTGGATCGCCTAGTACAACTATCCTTTGCAAGCTGACCAAGGCATCTTCTGGTGTGAGGGCGACCTCTTCCCGTTCTAGCAAGCGTGCCTGGGAGCGCTGTAGCAATTCTGTGGGAGAACCGACAGCTAGCGGTGCCATCTCCTCTTCTTTGGCGTAGCGCAGGGGTTCTTCTTCCCGGACGCGCAGCTGTACATATATGTCCTCTAGTTCGAGTGAGCTAGACATGTCGAGGATTCTCAATTGCCTCAGTTCAGCAAGGAGTTTGTGCCGATAGGCATGAGCACCGTCTTCCCGTTCAGCCATAGCAGCCTGCTCCCGGGCTGCTGCCTCCTGCCTAGCAATTTCCTGCTCGTGGTGTTTCCGTCTCTGTTCCAGCTGCTGTTGCACCCACGGTCCACACACACTTTGCAACGCTGCCCCAATAATTGCAGAGATCAGCGCCCCAGAAACAGCTATCCAAGCATCAATCGAAGGTGTCAATGTTGCTGCAGATGTCCCTGTAGACTCACGCACTGAATTAGAATTCTGCGACACCAAAGCGATTTTTTTGGATCTGGGTGCTGACTGTAATGTAGCGGATGGCGTGAGGTGAGCTTTTGTTTGCTCGTGATTTGGGCTTCGGGTAAGACCAGCCCCTGCTAGTAACAGGCTAATTAAGATGGCAGTAGAGGCAAAAACACCGCTTTTATTTCCCGGCTTCATATCCCTCTTAAGTTGCCCATATGAGTTCACTTACCAATTTAGCAAAGGCGGATGATGAAGATTAGAGCAAAGCATCGGGGGATAAATTTCTGTACCATCTTAGTGTCGTTAACTACCAAACCTTCGGCTTAGTAAGGTAAAAGTTATGTGATATGGTGATTGACACCTGGCAAAGTATAAGTATTTGCCAGAAAAACCCAACTTCTGCTGAGTAAACTGTAGAGGTACAGCCTTGCAACAATATAGATTAGGGTTGCGACTGACCCCAATTTTTGCGTTGGTAGTGACACTAGGTCAGATAGGTGGTTTGCGCGTAGCACGGGCTGAGTCAGGCAATTCCTTTGTAACAACGGCATCAACCGATAGTACATCCCTCGCACAGTCAACGTCAGAGCCACTTGATTTGGTTATCAATACAGACGCGGGTGTAGATGACTCCGCCGCGCTCGACTGGCTCCTCAGCCAGAAGAACTACCCAGTAGACGTTCTTGGTATCGGCACTGTAGCTGGTAATACCACTGCTGACAATGCTGCCAATAACGTATTAACTGTACTGGATGCTCTAGGACAGCAGAATGTTCCTGTAGCCATTGGTGCAACTGCACCCCTGTCAGAGCCGCTCAGTAAAACTGGTTCTCTGCTTCATGGTCCCGACGGTCTCTGGTTCGTCGGTGCTGAACACCCCCACGACCTGAGTAGCCTATCTCACGATGTCCCCAGCTTCTATAATGAATTGGCTCAAGCCCACCCCCGTGCAACGCTATTGTCTTTAGCGCCACTGACCAATTTGGCTCAAACTTGGGAGGAATACCCCAATGCACTGAAGAGCTTCAAACAAATTATTGTTCTTGGCGGTGCCATAAACGGCGGCAACATTACACCTAATGCTGA
>JAFAVL010000169.1 GCA_019242465.1 Chroococcidiopsidaceae cyanobacterium CP_BM_RX_35
GTGATGTTTTGGTATCAATTCCATTACTCGGCAACACGCCGAGCCTAAATGCTTCAGTAGCAGCTGGCATGGCGCTATACGAGATTTATCGACAGCGCTGGCTGAATACTCTTTATCTAGATGATCTACAAAAAGATAATTTGAAAAAAAAAGCGTAACATAGTACAACAAAATGTGAACATACAAGCAACGATCATTTTACTTCCCAATTTGCACCTTTATTAAGAAGAAGTCGGCAAAGAGCATGAAAAACTTCTGGAGCGACCTCAAAGAGACATTGGTTAGCTTTCTCTACACTTTTGGTTGGGCTTGGTGGGTTGAGATTGTTACCCAGAATCCTCGCTGCACATACTATTTTGGTCCATTTGCCAGCGCCAAGGAAGCCAATATAGCTAAGCCTGGGTATTTAGAAGACCTGGAACAAGAAGGCGCTACAGAGATCACTGTAACGGTAAAGCGCTGCAAACCAGATAACTTGACAATTTCGGATGATTTGGACGAGAGGATAAACCACAAGCAACCCGTTTTTAGTGGTCAAACCTAACTAACGACCTCTGGATGAAGCTTAATCCAATCGTCAATATCACTCAGAACTTGGTGGGGAATTTCCCAAGGAAAGAGATGAGCTGTATTAGGGTAGCATTGCCACTGGCTACTATGGAGCTGCATTTGCGTTTCTAGGCTCGACTCTGGGGTAATGTGTCGGTCAACGGCTCCAGCTAATACTAAACTAGGACATTGAATATGTTGCAGGTTTTCTAGTCGGTTGTAACCAACTTTTAAGGCAGCATTGAGGGCGTTCGCTGCTATGGCGGAAGTTTGCAGATAAGCTGGAAGCGCCTCAAGAGCAAGATAATGATAGGCAATGGGCGTGTGTTGTTGAATGAGGTAGCGGTAGAGTGATCGCTTACCAAAGGTTTCAATGTTCCACTGCCAGCCAGGTTTTAACCAGTTTAAAATTGAAGCTAGTCCGGTGTAGAGATTGTCTTGCCACAAAATCGGTGGATGGCTACTTCGAGGTCGTGCTGCTGTAGCAATCAAGATGAGTCCACTCACTCGTTCTGGCAACAGCAGCCCTAGTTCTAAAGCGAGAATTCCACCTAGCGACCAGCCGAGTACTAGACAGCGCTCAACCTGGAGGCGGTTAAGCAAGGCTTCTAAGTCAATTAGATGATCGCTCATCCTAAAGTTCTGCCGGGTGCGACTTTTGCCATAGCCTCGCAAATCTGGAGCAATCGTCTGGAACCGTTGGGATAGATGTTGGGTAAAGACAGAAAGGCTATGTCCTGAACCAGGATGACCATGCAAGCAGAGAATTGGGAATCCCTTTCCCTGAACGAGAACGCTAAGTTGTGCTGCTTGCGATATTTGTCCAGCCATTATCTCCCCAGATCTCTTCCTTCACTCCTCTTCCCTCACTTCTTCAGCTTCATTTCTTCGAGCGAGAAGTTGACACAAGAGCCATAGAATTAGTACGCTCACCATAGAAATCCCATGAGAGCCCGTCCCCTCGTGCCAGAAGTCAAAAGCTTTGGGATGAGAGTTAGCAACTAACAGCGTTAGTCCAGCAACTCGGACACTGTTGATTGTGAAAGCTACCAAAACTGCTACAAATGGTATGATAACTTTTCCAATCCAACTAGTGGGAATCATCACTAAAAGCAGGGCTGATAGCTGTAATAGCCGAGTTATAGCTCTTAAGCCAGAACACCCGGGATCGACTTTCACAGCTCCTGTTGGGAGGGCAACAATTGTACCATGACGAGCAGCATCAAATCCTAAATGCACAAGCACAAAATTGGCAAATTGAGCCGTTAACGTATCTAAGTCAATTAGCGTTGCCAACGCTTCTTCTACAGGAATACCTAGAACTAAGAGCAGAAACAGCTCTTTCCAGTACTGCTTTAATCCCTTAATGCCAGAGGCAAGAAGACATAGACCAATACCTGAGATAAAAGGTGAGATATGAAGAAATGAATCATCTTTAGACAGAGATAGGCTTTTGATGATCACTAAGGCAATGAGTGTTGCCCCCAAAAAGCTAGAAAACACCCCACTCTCTAGCTTAAGAGTGTGGCGTTTTTGCCATGCTATAGATAGAGCTGCACCCCAAAAGAGTAAACTAATACTCAGTAGTTCTGAACCTACATTTCTCGTTGCTGCTGATTCGGCATCAAGGTGAAAGGAAACTTTCCAAATTAAAAAAAGGTGAAGAGAGATTAGACCTATTGCTATACCTAATAACCAATATTTTGATTTCTGTAAAAGTTTAAAGGTCAAGGGAGTAGATTTCATAATGCTAAAACTTTGCACCACTCATTAAGTCAGAACAACAGAGACTACGACAACTGTCGCAAACCCTGAGTTGATTAATTGCCTACTTTTTCATGGCAGAAGTGCTGCTTTAGAGCAGCTGTCAACGCTGCTTTCAGCCTGTGAAAAGGCGCTGTATCGTTGACCCTTCCTGTCTTAGCACAGTCTGACATGCTACCCAAATGTGATCACTGGCTCCCTCTAGAACTTTACCAAAAAAACACAATTAGAGTTTAATACTAGACGGGCGGCAGGCAACCCAGTCCCTTTTACATAAGGTTAGTGTAGTATTTAAGCTCCCAAAACTAGCTCTGAGGTTATGTAAAGTTTTGGTGTTGATGGGTTGAACGGCAAACAGTTATGAGTGTTTTTCAAAAAGTTCAAATAGCTCATCATCAAAGTCATAGCCCAGCAATTGAGCCATTGACTTCAGCCGCGATCGGCTAGGGAGGCCTAGTTCTTGCATCCAATTGTGCAAGACAAACAGCTTCTGCATCAAAAAGATTTCTAAAGCTTCTGGATTGTACTGAATACCTGCTTTAGGACTGAACTGGTGTGGGACGAGCATCGCAGTGTAGCGAACGAGTTCCCCAGCTTTCCAGTCAAGTAGAAATGGCAACCAGGGATAGCAGGCATCCAGACAAATAAACCACAACCGCACCTCTGGAATTTCTGAGAGTTCCCGTGGATCTTCTAATTCCTGAGGATAATTGATAATAAACAGTAACTGCTGCTCAGAAGCAGCGAGTGTCCCCGCTACGAGCCAGCCTTCAATCACCGTTTGAACAGGCGACAGGTCCAAGTTATGGATATGGTCAGACGAGAGTGCGATTGTAGTAGTCATCAAGCGACAGAAGCAAATAACTCTTCAAAGCTCCGCTCAGGTGTTTCTGGCTTAGCAACGATCTCCACAATCTTATTGCGGGCAGATGGCTGAAACAGTGCCTCAACACAAACCTGCGCCACTTTAGTGCGAGGGATACTGCCATCGGATAATGTGTCAGCCGATGACATCACAATTGGGTAAGGGTTATCTTCATTTTTCAGTCCCCCTGGGCGCACGATAGTATAGGTAAGACCGCTTTTCTTGATATATTCCTCCGCTTGCTTCTTCCAAACCAAAATCAGCCAAAATAAATTCAGTGGATGGAACAGTTGAGAAGTACACAAGGAAGAAACGAAGACAAAATGCTCAACACCTTTAGCCTTAGCCACATCAACCAAATTTTTGGTGCCCTCGAAGTCTACCTTATAAGGTCCAGTCGGGTCGAAGCTAGGTTTGGCACCAGTCGCACAAACTAGTACTGTGCTATCTGCTAACGCAGCAGCAAGGCTATCTGGCTTTAAAACGTCGCCCGCCACTAACTCGGCTTCTGCAGGAAGGATTCCCTTAGCTGACGCTACGTCCCGCACTAAAGCCCGAACCGGAATGTTCCGTTTTACTAATTCCTGTACAATCCGGCGACCCGTCTCGCCTGTCGCCCCTGCTACAAATGCTTTCATGTCACAAGCTGATAGACTAGAAATTTCTGAATTGTCAGAAAATCTTTACCTCTTAATTGTAGATGTGAGTAGATGTGAATAGTTGGGTAGCAGATTCTTGTGCTTTCAGTCGAAATTAAGCGTCAAGGTGAAACATTGAATCAGAAGTGGGAATCCTGAACATAGGTAAAGTGAAACAGGAGAAGGCATTTATGCTCTCACAGAATCGCGAATATCAATCTATTGAGGCTACTGAAGCCCTTTTGCCTATAGCTTCGATGCCAAAGAATGACGATACAGCAGTAGATACCTTCTCATCTGCCGCCAACCCACCAACTCGCTTCAAGAGCCAGTCTACTGACTGCATGGAAATGTATGCAGATGCTCAGGTAGTTGCTGAGTATCTCAATGCTCACCAGGCATGGTTTTGCCGCTGCGCCCACCCTATGAAGGTGGAATCGGTAGGAAGTAATAGCTATGCCCTAACCATCGGTCGCTTTGGCTCCTTTGGCTATGAGGTAGAGCCTAAAATTGGCTTAGAACTGTTACCCGTAAACCAAGGCATTTATCGGATTGAGACAGTCCCGCTGCCCAATTACGAGGTCAACGGTTATGAAGTGGACTTTAACGCTGCTATGAAGTTGGTGGAAACGCCTATGAACTTTTCTACAGATGGATTACAGCACGAAATCACACAAGTTGAGTGGGAATTGGATCTGACAGTAGACATCCACTTTCCTAAATTTATTCATCGATTGCCTAAATCTCTG
>JAFAVL010000211.1 GCA_019242465.1 Chroococcidiopsidaceae cyanobacterium CP_BM_RX_35
AGATTGGCTTGAAAATCGGCAAAAAAGATGTGACGAGCAACGACCCAGCTGCCAATGTCGATGCGAGGGTGGTTGAGGTCAAAATTCGCTTAGCACCAGCAGATAGTTTGCGAGTTGCTAGTTTAACCAACATGCAAATGCAGGTGATGATCAATATTTAACTCCTCTCGGCTGGATGTACTCTAGAATTTCGCAATCTTCTGAATTATGCCGATTTCAGAATCTTTAATCAGCATCAAAACTCTCAAGCACTTTTTCGGTCAAGGCGTTTTACAGAAGCAGGTCTTATTTAACATTGACTTAGACATTAGTGCTGGCGAGATTGTCATCATGACGGGACCATCAGGTTCAGGAAAAACGACTTTACTGACATTAATTGGTGGTTTACGATCTGTACAAAATGGCAGTCTCAGAGTTTTTGGTCAGGAGCTTTGTGGAGCTAGTAAATATGAGATGATCCAAGTTCGGCGACATATCGGTTATATCTTTCAAGCTCACAATTTACTCAGGTTTTTAACAGCTCTGCAAAACGTACAGATGTCAATGGAACTGCATAAAGATATTTCCATTCCAGAGGCTCGAGCAAAATCAGCCGCCATGCTGGCAACAGTCGGGTTAGCAGAGCGAGTGCACTACTATCCAGAAAATCTTTCCGGTGGACAAAAACAACGAGTGGCGATCGCGCGAGCTTTGGTCAGTCATCCTCAGCTAGTATTAGCTGACGAACCCACAGCTTCCTTAGACAGTCAAGCGGGGCGTGATGTCGTCAACCTAATGCAACACCTAGCAAGAGAGCAGGGATGCACTATATTGATGGTGACCCATGACAATCGCATTTTAGACGTAGCCGACCGGATCATTCATATGGAGGATGGTCGGGTGACCCAGGATGCCAGCATCTAGAGCGTGGCGCAAAGAAGCTCCTCTGCTCTCTGACCAAAGGAAGTGCTGCTTTTCAAGAGCAGCAGTCAAGTGCAAAGGCGGTGTAACGTTGACTCTTCCGCAAGAGCCGCTCACGTCTAACAGTAGTTAGTATCAGAGGTGAGTGGTAGCAGGCAACGGACTACGAAGCAGTGACGTAACGGTGAGCAATGGAATGGCAAACATCAAATTTGAAAAAGAGAACCGAGAAGTTGTAGCGGCAGATGGAGCCAATCTTAGGTTAAAAGCAATCCAAAATGGTATTGACATATACACCCTGATGGGCAAGATGATGAATTGCGGGGGCTATGGTCAATGTGGCACCTGTATTGTCGAAGTCGTGGATGGGATGGAAAATCTTTCACCCCGTACAGAAGTAGAAAACCGAAAACTGAAGAGAAAGCCGGGAAACTACCGACTTGCTTGTCAAACCTTAGTCAACGGATCAGTCAGTGTAGTTACAAAACCTTGATGAGAGTGGGAGTAGAGAATAACAACAAAGCCCAAATTACTCCTTAACATAGATGGGGGAGCGCGAGGAGGCTTGTCAGCCAGCCTCTGATTAGGGGAAAGGTTCAGAGGTTAAAGCTGTTAGGAGCGCCGATAATGATATTCTAGAATTGTTGACTCCAAAGCTGAAAGGGGCTACCTTGCGATGCAAGTTAATGACCTAGGGTTTGTGGCAAGTATCTTGTTCGTGCTGGTTCCTGCTGTTTTCCTCGTAATTCTGTACATTCAAACTGCTAGCCGCGACAGCAGCAAAAAAGATTCCTAAGCAGTCTAGAGTCAAGCAAACAGTGCGTAGCTATTGGCTTGACTCTAGGCTACCAACAAGGGAAGTAACATTAGCGAGGCAGATAAAGGAAGATTTTTACTTCCTTGCTATCTGTCACGGTCTCAGGCGAGTCCGACTAAATCTGTTTCTTAACAAGCATGTTTGGTCAACTCGCCCTTACTATTCTCTGGCATTGCTCTAGATAAGAAGATTAAGCGATTGTACGCGCTAATAACACTGGGCAACTCGCGTGAACGCGGACATAGTCTGATAAAGAAGTGAATAGTAGTCGGTCAAGATCGACAAAACTCTTGGCAATTGAGGGACGGCGATCGGGTGAACCTAGCAGCAGGAGATCTACGTCCATTTCTTCTGCTAATCGGCAAAGCTCTTCAGCTGGTCTACCACTTGTGCTGACACAGCGAGGCTGAATACCATATTTTTTTGCCTCTGCCACTGCCTGTGCAAGAATGGGGTCTTGCGTAGTCAAAGCTGCCGTACTAGGCTTGCCACTCAAATCTTTGTTGATATGGACTACGATTAACTGACCCCCCCTGATATCTTGTAGGAGAAACAGTGCTAGCCGCAAGCATTGTTTTGCTGCTTCAGAATTGTCCATCGCCACCATAACCCGATTGATTCTTTTAACATAAATATCATCCTTTACCAGTAACATAGGGCGAGGAGACAACTGGAAAACATATTGACTTACTGAGTTGGCGAGAATTGATTGTAGGCGTTTTAACCCCCGCGATCCCATAATAATCAAGTCAGCGTCGATTTCTTCGGCCACCTGACAAACCACATCTTTGGGTTCACCTTGTCGCAAAATAGCAGAAACGTGGCTGGGATCTAAGTTCAAAGACTGAATAGCAGTCGCAAGGATCTTGCCTCCCTCTTCCCACTTAGCTGTCATTACTTCAGCGGTAGCTTGGGCAGGAACAACATGCAGTACTGTGACAACCGCTCGTTGAATTGATGGTAATTCTTTCAAAGCTTTGAGCATCTCTTCTGCATGTCCTAATCCAGAGACAGCGAGCAAAATTTTTGCTATCATTGGGTCACCTCATTTTTGAGCCGAGATATAGTTATATATTCTTGTTTTACAATCGAGCATACTATTAATTTAAACTCTTAGATTTAACGACTTATTATTTATTTAAATTGGGAAATTGCAATCTTAGTTAATTAAGTTTTATTAAAACTAAGGTTGGATGCGGGACTTATTGAACTGCATTGGTCTAGTCTCTTTTGCCAGAAAGCAGTTAACTTTAGCACATTTTCTTCCATGACCTATTTACCGAAAGGCAGAAATTATGGTAATTTTAGATACTTAAAGTTCAAGTCATTGGCTTTAAGCTAAAAATTCCCTTACCTGCTCCCATAGAAGTTGAGCTATCCCATTTTCTACGTGATGAGCGGCAGGGAGTCTTGTTACTGATAATAAGGTGTGAGGATAAGAGCAAGATGTCTAATGTCCTGTGGAAGTCTCTGCTGATTAGCACAGCAATTTTAGGATCGGCGTTGGTATCTATCACTTCAGCGATCGCCGAACCAATTTCGACAACAGTTAAGGTTCCTGAGTTCCAAAAAGTACAACTAGTTGCTGACAAGCCAGATCCTGCGACTAATGCTACAAGTTCTACCTCTCAAGAGGATAACATTGACCAGGTGGTACGTTATGGCAAGGAAGGCACTGGTAAAGAAGATGACTCTATTGGTCAAGTCACATCCGTTTCCCAACTAAAGGATGTCCAGCCTACCGATTGGGCTTTTCAAGCTTTACAGTCCTTAGTGGAGCGTTACGGTTGTATTGCTGGTTATCCGGATGGCACCTTTCGCGGCAATCGGGCTCTGACACGATACGAGTTTGCAGCAGGGTTGAATGCCTGCTTAGACCGGGTGAATGAGCTAATCGCTTCAGGGACCTCTGACCTGGTGCGCAAAGAAGACATCGCCTCCCTACAGAGGTTGCAACAAGAATTTGCCACCGAACTCACTGCCCTGCGGGGTCGGGTAGATAACCTGGAAGCCCAGACAGCTCAGTTAGAAGCCAACCAGTTTTCCACGACCACCAAACTAGTAGGCGAAGGTATTTTTGCTCTTACTGATGAATTTAACGCTCCGGTTAGAACCAACACGGTGTTTCAAGACCGGGTGCGTTTAGATTTCCAGACCAGCTTTACGGGTAAGGATACCTTGAATACCCGTTTGGCAGCTGGTAACGCACAGCGCTTGACTTTCCAAAACTCTACTGCTAACGGCGGCTTTTTACCATTTGGTACATTTGAGGGAACTCAGACCTTCAACGTTTCATCAACTGGCAACAATAGTGTTGCTATAGACTGGCTGACGTATTACTTCCCTGTACTAAGTGGACAAGCCTATGTTGCTGCCTTTGGGGGGTTTCACAATGACTACGCTCCCACAACTAGCCCCTACTTTGAAAGCTTTACTGGTGGTACTGGGGCTCTGTCTGTCTTTGCTGAGGACAACGCAATCTATAAAATCGGTGGCGGTTCGGGTGCTGCCATTACCCTACCTTTCGGAAAGCCTGGTACTGTCCTCGGAGCCAGTTCATTCACTGCGGGTTACTTAGCGTCTAATGCTTTTAGACCAATAGGAAATAACGCTGGTGCTACCGGAGGTTCTGGTCTATTTAACGGAGACTATGCGGCTCTGGGACAGCTCAACTTTAACTTCGGAGATAAGTTTGCGATTGGTGGAACCTACGTCAACGCATATAACTCTACTGGCTCTGGGATATTTAACCTAGGTACGCCAGAGAATATTGTGACAGCATCAACGACCTCAACTACCATTAATGGAGTTGTGGGTACTGTTCAGGCTAACGATCCGTCAATTCTGTTGAGAGGAGGTCAAAGACCAATCGTCACTAACTCCTATGGTGGTGAGTTTGCGTTTCGACCGATTGATAAGATTTCGATCAATGGTTGGGTCGATTACACCAAGGCAACAATTATTGGTCGCGGTAATGCTGATATTTGGAGCTATGCAGCAGGGGTCGCTTTCCCCGATTTAGGCAAACCGGGTAGTGTGCTAGGTTTCTTCGGCGGTGTTGAACCAACGCTCAAAGGTCTGCGTGCTGCTGGTAGAGTACCTTTCTCGAACAATAACGCCTGGCATGCTGAAGCTTTTTATAAGTACCAGCTGAATGACAATATCTCAATTACTCCTGGCGTTATCGTACTTTTCGATCCTGGTCAGGACAAAACCAAACAAAATGTTGTTGTTGGTACGCTCAGAACCACTTTTACCTTCTAATAGACCAAAAAAGAGGCAAGGGGGACTCTGGGTCCCCCTGCTTCTTCTCCTTATATGGTTTTTAAAATCCAAAATAGCTACGAACCAGCAAACCCCAGTAAAAAGCCGGGGTATAATGGCAATAGGAGTAGCTTTAACTTCCTCCTTGTGAACTATTTAGGTTTAAACTTGCCAGTGGAACTATCGTGTAAGTCCGAGTACGCAATTCTTGCCCTGTTAGAGCTGGCGACTAACTATCAGAGTGGCGAACCGCTGCAAATTCGACAGATAGCAGCACAGCAAGACATACCAGACCGCTATTTGGAACAGTTGCTAGCGACGCTGAGACGTGGGGGTCTGGTTAAGAGCCAACGCGGTGCTAAGGGTGGGTATGTCCTAGCGCGAGAGCCTTGGAAGATACTGCTATTGGACGTTTTTAGTTGTCTAGAAGGGTTAGACGCTGCGGTGCCTGAGTTGGGCTCCAATGCCAAAACTGTAGAAAGGTCTGTGGTTCAGGGGATTTGGCAGGAAGCATGTCAAGCAGCTAACTTAGTTCTACAGAAATATACGCTGCAAGATCTGTGCGAACAGCGAACAGCCCGACGGCAGATAGATATTATGTACTACATCTAAACCTAAAGAATTGTCGCTGCTAGCAACTCAGAAAAAAGCTATGCGTATTGCTCGTAATATTACAGAACTTATCGGTCGCACCCCCTTAGTGCAGCTAAATCATATCCCGCAAGCTGAGAACTGTGTCGCGCAGATTGTGGTAAAGCTGGAAAGCATGAACCCTTCTGCCTCGGTTAAAGATCGGATCGGTATCAGCATGATTAATACGGCGGAGCAGGCAGGGTTGATTACTCCTGGCAAGACGACGCTAGTGGAACCCACATCTGGCAATACAGGCATCGCTTTGGCAATGGTAGCAGCAGCGAAAGGGTATCGGTTGATCTTGACCATGCCGGAAACAATGAGCAGCGAACGGCGAGCCATGTTGCGGGCTTATGGAGCAGAACTGGAACTGACAGCAGGCACGGAAGGGATGAGTGGGGCAATTCGGCGAGCACAGGTGATCGCGGAAACTGAGCCGCAGGCATATCTGTTGCAACAGTTTCGTAACCCAGCTAATCCCCAGATTCACCGAGAAACCACAGCGGAAGAGATCTGGGAAGATACTGAGGGAATGGTAGATATCTTGGTAGCGGGAGTCGGTACTGGTGGCACGCTGACAGGTGTGGCAGAAGTCCTGAAAGCCCGTAAGCCAAGTTTTCAAGCGATCGCCGTTGAACCTATCAGCAGCTCAGTTTTGTCTGGGGGGCGTCCGGGGGCACACAAAATCCAGGGCATTGGGGCAGGGTTTATTCCTCAAGTCCTCAAGGTAGATTTGATAGACGAAGTTATTGGCGTTTTGGATGACGATGCGATTGCCTATGGGCGGCGATTGGCAAAAGAAGAAGGGATACTCTCTGGCATTTCTACCGGAGCAGCAATAGCCGCAGCAATTCGCGTTGCTCAGCGAACTGAAAATGCCGGACGCTTGATTGTGACAATTCAGCCCAGCTTTGGCGAACGGTATCTGAGTACAGCACTGTTCCAAGACTTGGAGACTAGATTAGCTGCTAACATCAGTTAGCGTTCTTTGTGGTGCGATGATAGACCCCAACCACTACGAAACTCTGCAAGTTAGTGCGGCTGCGAGTCAAGCAGAGATTAAGCAAGCATATCGCCGCTTGGTAAAGCTGTTTCATCCAGATAGCAATAGCAAAACGGCAGACCACGAACAGATTATCCGGGTCAATACTGCTTATGAAGTCCTAGGCGATGCTCAGAAACGACTGCTTTACGACCGACAACTAGATGCTCGTTCCCAGGTTAAGTCGGATCGGCGGCAACAAAGAACAGCATCTACTCAAAATAAATATCGCGCCTCACGGCAAACGGGAAGAGACGCTGACCAGCAACTTGCACAATGGTTGCAACAGGTCTATCAGCCAGTTAATCTGCACCTGGATTTTATTCTGAGTTCCTTAGAAGAGCAAATCGATCGACTAGCAGCTGACCCCTTTGATGATGAACTTATTGAGGGATTTCAGGCTTACTTGATAACTTGCCGCGATCACCTAAGGATCGCAAATCTCACCTTTCGTTCTATGCCTAACCCTCCTAGCGTAGCAGGAGCGGCAGCTCATTTATATTACTGTCTAAATCAAGTCGGAGACGGAATTGAGCAATTAGAATTTTTCCCGCTTAACTATGACGAACACTATTTACATATGGGTCAAGAATTGTTTCGTATTGCTCATGGACTGCATTGCAAAGCCCAAATTGGCTTGGAGGCGATCGCTTAGAAGAGGCAAGGGGGGAGGGGGAAAGGAGATAATTAGGAAATTGGTTTATGCTAGGAGCAGTGTAGGTTTATAAAACTTTATATATTGATACTAGTAAACTCATGAAATGTATTATTAATCGTCGCGCTCAGTTTTCAGCTAGCCACCGCTACTGGTTGCCAGAATTGAGTGAAGCAGAGAACGTACAGCGGTTTGGGTTATGCACCCGTGTTCCAGGACACGGACACAACTACGTCCTGTTTGTCTCCATTGCCGGAGAGTTAGATGAGTATGGTATGGTGCAGAACCTATCTGAAGTCAAAAAAGTGATTAAGCAAGAAATCACCAGTCAGCTAGACTTCTCTTATCTCAATAATGTTTGGTCAGAATTTCACCAAACCCTACCGACAACTGAAAACATTTCCCGCATCATCTGGCAGCGACTGTCTCGCCATCTACCTGTGGTTTGCGTGCAGTTATTTGAACATCCAGAACTTTGGGCCGATTATCGAGGAAACAACATGGAAGCATACTTGACTGTTAGCACTCACTTCAGCGCCGCTCATCGGTTGGCTCATCCTAGCCTCAGTTACGAAGAGAACTACCATATCTACGGTAAATGCGCTCGTCCCAACGGTCATGGTCACAACTACCATATGGAAGTTACTGTTAAAGGCGAAATCGATCCGCGCACTGGAATGATTGTCGATTTGGGTGCTTTACAACAGGTAATTGAAGAGCAAGTTATCGAGCCATTCGATCACACATTTTTAAACAAAGACATAGCATACTTCGTACAAGTTGTTCCCACTGCTGAAAACATCGCGCTGTGTATCTCTAACCTACTTAAGTCGCCAGTTCAGAAACTAGGAGCCGAGCTGCACAAAGTTAAACTAATTGAGAGTCCCAACAACTCTTGTGAAGTTTACTGCACTAAATTAGAGAATGACGCGGTTAGCGCGATAGAGAGTGAGCCATTCTCGGCAGTCACTATCTAGGCTTGACAAACTGGACAGTAGTAATAGCGCCGTCCACCTGATACTGCTTTTACAATTGCTGTACTGCAGATAAAGCAAGGCTGCCCTTGGCGGTTGAACACGTAATGTCGATATTCACTACGGTTATAGCCTTGCTGACGCAGTTGGTCGGCTAGCTCTATATTGTTAGTGATACCACCCGTAATATAAGACTGGTAGGTGACAGATAGAGTAACTGTAGCCAGCCGGGTAATTTGATTGGGGTGGCAATCCACTGGTCGACGATGGGGGTGAATTTTAGCAACAAATAAGATTTCGCTGCGCAAGTAATTGCCTAAGCCACACAAAAAATGCTGGTCCAGCAACAGCGAGGTAAAAAAGCGTCTTCTAAAGCGCTGCTCTTGGAAACGCTCGCTTACCTGTTCCACCGTTACTGACGGATCGAGGACATCTGGTCCCAGTTGACTCAAAAATCGATGCGTGACGATTTGAGCCTCACTGATTACCTCAATATCTGAGGCACTGTAGAGGAGTGCTGAATTCTGCTTATTATGAATAGCTAGACGTAGCTGGCGATTGGTGTTTGGGTAGGAGTAAGCCTTTCTAACCAGCCATTTTCCATAAAGTTGGTTGTGGCTATAGATGCAAAGCTGATTGTTAAAGTGAAGTAGAATTGCTTTTCCTCTAGTTTGGACGTTGGTCACAATAGCACCTGTCAGCTTGGACTCGTAGGGCTTGAGATACTCAAAGGCAAAGAATAACTCTGTTACTGGTCGATCAACCAGTGCCTTGGTGATCGCATCTGCTGCCTGTCTGATTTCGGGTCCCTCCGGCATTGTTGCTGATTCCTTCGATATTAAATAATTTTTG
>JAFAVL010000231.1 GCA_019242465.1 Chroococcidiopsidaceae cyanobacterium CP_BM_RX_35
TTCAGTTGAGCAAAGAGATGAGCCTCAATACCGGGGTAGACCATTAGTCGTGGGTGCCTCCCCAGAACAGCGAGGGGTAGTGGCTGCTGCTAGCTATGAAGCGAGAAAATATGGAATTCATTCAGCTATGCCAACTCGGACAGCTTGTCATAGATGTAGAGAACTGCTCGTTGTCCGACCCAGGTTTGCAGTTTATCGCGAAATCTCTGAGCAGATTCGGGAGATTTTTTCCAGGTATACAGATTTAGTAGAGCCACTAGCGTTAGATGAGGCTTATCTAGATGTAACTGCAAATAAGCAGGGGATACCCTCTGCCACCTGGATAGCAGAACAGATCAAGGAAAGTATATTTAAGGAAACTGAACTGACGGCATCTGCTGGTATATCCATCAACAAGTTTTTAGCCAAAATCGCTTCGGGGATGAACAAGCCAAACGGGTTGTACTTAATCCCTCCTGACTCAGCTGCAGAGTTTGTCGAGCAACTTCCCATTCAAAAGTTTCATGGAATTGGGCAAGTGACCGCAGCCAAGATGCAGCGACTAGGAATTCATTCAGGAGCTGATTTAAAGCAATGGTCCTTAGATGAGTTGGTCAAGCATTTTGGTAAACAGGGAATTTTTTACTATAAGATAGCTAGAGCCCAAGATGATAGAGCAGTTGAACCAAATCAAATTCGTAAATCTATTGGTGCTGAAACGACCTTTGAAAAAGACTTAGACGATCCGCTGTTAATGAATGTCGAACTAGAGAAGCTCTCTCAAGTTGTCAAAGAACGCTTAGACAAGCATGGGAGTTATGGACGCACCATAACTTTAAAAGTCAAGTATGCAGATTTCCAGCAAAGTACTAGGAGTATAACAGTCAACTACTTACTTCAAGAAGCAGATGCGATTTCAACTCTAGCCAAAAGTTTACTGCCAGCCACTGCTGCTAGTAGCAAGGAAGTGAGACTCTTAGGAATATCTATTTCTAATTTAGAGGGAAATAACGAAGGTAAAGATTGTTTTCAGCTGGCGCTGGAGTTCAAAATCTGACATTAAAACAGTTCATATCCTCTGTCCAACCACATTCACAGTCCCAGAAGACTACAGCTCGATAATCTTTCTCAAACTCAGCTCCGCAGGCGGGGCAAACACCTGTGAACATGGGATGTACCTGTGACTTGCCCAGCAACCAAATCTGTTCCTCGGTACTCGGTATTTGTGGTGACTGGATCTCTAACTCAGGATTATAGTCCCACTCTGTTTCTTCAAGTCTCGGCTCTAAACCTAGGAAATCTCGAAACTGCTTGCCTTCCAGTTCTGGATTTGGAGCAAAGTCTGGGCAAGTAGCTCCCAAAGGACCAGCAGGATGAACGGCGCAGATTAGGTGGTAGTCATGAGCGCAGTAGAGACAGTGATCACAAGTAGGCAGTTTAGGCATGAGGGCGGTCACTCCTCTCAAAAGCAACCTTGGCAGCATTCCCATGGAGCCCAAATGTTCTATGATTGAGCATTTGTTGCAAATTAGCTTGACTGGAAGCACATTGCCTGCAAATCATGGTTTAACTGTTCCCCAATAAAGCACTGCCTGCCTAACATTATGGCTTATCCCCTATCTGCCACTAAACTCCAGGCTTACCAACGCTGTCCCCAAAGCTACTACTGGAGGTATGAGCTGAAGCTCAAAGACACAGCAGTCTTTGCCAAAGCAGCATTGGGAACGGCTTTACACGAGGCATTAGCGCAGATTTATGGAGACTGGCACTACCTGGAAGCACTACCCCCGGTGAGCTGGATACATGGTTGTTGGGAGCAGCACCCAGAACACCTGAAGCCCAGCCAAGCTGAAGAGGGCAGGGAAATCCTGACAACCTACTACAGCAAGTTCATTGAGCCTCTGCCTGTGTTGCGGCGACCGTTGGCAGTAGAGGGCAAGCTTCAGGGAACCCTACAGGTAGCTAATCTAGAATTCACAATCCACGGTCGCTACGATCGCTTGGACTACCTGGAAGATGGTCTGGAGCTGATCGACTACAAGTCAAATCGCGATGGCAAGCTACCAGATCCCAGAGTCACTCACCTTCAAATCGGACTGTATCACCTAGCATTAGAGCAAACATATCAGCAATGCTTAGAGCGCCTAAGTCTGATATATCTGCGCAGTGGCGAACAAATGAGCTATGAGGTAAATCCCGAATACAAGCAGAGGGCAAGGGCAACAATCGGGCAGCTGGCGTTACATTTGCGGACGGACAGAGAGTGGACGCCAACACCAGGGGAACATTGCAAACAGTGCAACTATGCCAAGTACTGTTCTGCTGTTCAGGCACGCCCTGAACCATTGCCGGAGGTGGGGAAGCAGGAGCGACATATGCAGTTGGTGCTGAGTCTTTAGTAGGACTCAGTCGGGAGACTACTCATCAGTACTGCAGCAACTGCCGCCTTGTATTACCACAGGCAGACTTTGTACTAATTTCCAGTGGCAAAAAGTAGAAGGTGAGCTGAGAGTTTTCAAATATAACTCCTCACACCACACCCAGGATGAGCCGAGAGTGCTGCACCTGGGTTTTTTCTAACAGTGGTCTTCCAACCAATCCATCAAATCCGGCACTGAGGAGAAATCTAGCAACGCCTCCCCCAACTCCTCCAATTGCTCAACGCGAAGTTGCTGGAGCTGTGAGCGCACCTCTGGAGCTAGCTGACCTAGCCGCCGTGATAGCTGACGTAGAACTAGGGATGCCTCTCCTTCTTGACGACCCTCTTGATGTCCCTCTTGAAGAATTTCCTGGTATATGACTGACTCTCGCATGAGTTCCTCCCTCAAAAACCGTCGAATCAAGTCCTTGTCAAACTTTAACCCCGCTAATATCTGAGTATACGCTGAGATCTCCCGTTGCTGCCCTGGTTCCTCAATTAACTCCACTTGAGCCGCTACTTGCTGTAGCAAAGACGCAGGTGCATTTGTTCGTGCCAAGACTGCTAGTGGTAGCAGTCCGGGATTAGCTAGTAGAGGTGCTGGATCTTGTTCCCAGATTCGGATCACCCGATACGGATGCACGGTATTTCCTACAGCAAATTGCTCAGTGAAAACAACTTCAGAGGAGGTGGGTTTGAGGAAAATCACCACTTGCTCGATGGGGCAACGGTACTTGCGGTACAATCCAACCCAATAATCCAACATTCGCAAAGGGATAGGTGGGTTAGATTGAGGTTCTGTTTGGAACTCAACCTGCAAAATTCGACCAAGTTGCGGCAGAAAATAAACAGCATCAGAACGAATCGACTCCCGATTCAGCTCCTTTGGCTCTTGTTCGATGTCTTCTGCGTTCACGTAGCCAAGCCACTGCACGAGGGCAGAGGGATATTCAGCCGCGATGCGTTTCAATACACTGTCGTAGGGCAAAGGTTTTACGCTTCCTGTCTCTCACAGTATTGTGCCGAGTTTTGAGGTGGATTTTGCTAGCAATAGCAGCAGCAGTCGAGTTGAAATTCGGCAGAAGTGCAAAGAATTGCTGCGTCATCTTGCTTTAGTGCTGCCATTAAGAGCCATCTTTGGCGAAAGTGCTTGCACCATTTCTGTTGAGTGCAAATCAACAGTTAGTGATGGTGAAAAACTTCTAACATTAGTGGTGGAAGTAGATTTCCACGCCGCGACAAAATCTTTTTTCAACCAGCGCAGCTCTTCCTCCGTCGCCAAGCCCAACTTGTACAGTCCACCTACCAGTTGTAATGCCGATTGACCTGGGGCAGAGAGTTGAGCAACCATGTCTCTATCATTCCTGGCAGCAGCTTTGCTCAAAAGCTCCCATTCATGCAATGCCTGTGTTTCTGAGTCGCCTTTAACTGCACTGACGAACTCTTCCACTGTCGGGAAAAAACGACAGTTGTCAAAGACGGCGATCACTGCTTGTAAAAACTCTGCGGTAGTGAGCTGTTGTGAGAGCCTTTGATGCAACCGTTGCAATGTTGCCTCCTCAAAGTCTCGGTTAAACCAATCCATCAGAATGCCAATCTCTTCCAAGAAGACTTGTTGGTCAATCATCACGATACCTCCATCCCTATGGCACGGGCAATTTTGGCTCTCCGGGCAGCAGCTTTGGCTGTGAGAGAACTCGTAGCGGCTGAGAAGTCATCAGCAGCATGGCTTGATTGCATTGCCTCCCACTCGATATTCAGCTCCTCGCGGCGTTTTAGGTCGTAGCGGCCTGCGCTGATATGCTTACGAACCTTGGTCAGCAGCTCCCCGAACATCAGGTTTTGGTAGGCTGGGTACTGCATCAGACTTCGCGCCATGTGCTTTTCAAACTCTGAGTCAAACACACCTCGCTTGGTTGTGTCCCACGGTAGGTGATCGCTGCCATCCAGGTGTTTGGAATACTGCGGCTGGTTCTTTTGATAACGATTTGGGTGGTCTTGAGGAGCGACGGAACAATTATCCCCAGCAGGATTTTTTGTTTCCAGGCAGTGAGTTTTAGCTTGAAACTGCTCCTCACAACCGTGATTGTTTGCTAACTCCTCCTCAGACAACTTTTCAACCTTTCTGGGATTTGCACGCTCACCCGGCTGTTTTTCCTCTGGTGGGGGGTAAGGGGGGTAGGTGTTGTAGTCTCTGCTTGTAGTCTGTGTAGTAATCTGTGTATATAGATTGCTTGCAGGGTTGCTGCTGACTTGTGTGCAGGGTTCCTGCTTACTTGCTTGCAGGATTTGTGCCGACTTGATTGTAGGATTCCTGCTTTCAATAGTGTTTGTTTCCTGCCAACTTGATTGCAGCATCTCTGCGTTATTGTCTGTGGGATTGCGACATGCTTTAATGCAGGAATCCTGCATTATGGCAGAATCAATGCTGGGCAAGAGTTCTAATTCTTTTGCTCCGACTGGCTTTTTCAAGTAGCGAGGTTGAGTAGTGACTCTACGGTCTGGTTTCTGGGTCAGCTTAGTATCCTCAATTAAGGGCTTTTCTACCTGATGTTCCAGAAAAAAAGTCCAGCGGTTCTCCAGCTCATCTTCATCAAGCCAAAATTCTAACCGCCGGGGTAGTCCACTGTAGCGCTCCTTAATGAGATTCCGTTGGCGCAACAAGCGTCGAGCCGTTTCTTGCTCAGTACGACTCAATCCAGTTTCGGTTTCAATATCGGCTTGAGTCTTGTAAATCCAGCCAGTAGGATCGTCTTGCTTGCCCTGCCAATAGTACATCTGGCAAAGGAATAGGTTACAACTGGTTGCGGGTTTTAAATTCTAGGAGAAATTGTCTGTAACCCTTTGTCCGAGCGGGTCATAACCAACAACCGCTAAAATGACTCCAGTCGATTGGTTTGGATACGTGACCGTAGTGATAATGCCTCAAGCTTGCACCTGGAA